>JAZRAN010000028.1:0-1849 GCA_045634605.1 Candidatus Stercoripulliclostridium sp.
CAAGTTCAAAACTCGTTCCCGCTATCGTCGAGCGCAAGTTTCTTACCCTAACGCTACCGTTTTTTTCGCCTACCACTATGCTCTTTCCCGCATATTCTTTGCTCATTTGCAAGGTGTACGCATTGTCGCCGTTAAAGACCATTACCCCCTTTTCTCCCACCATTTCCGCAAGTTCTTGCTTGGCTTTTTTTACGTTTTCCGTCGTCCTAAACGTGTCTAAATGTTGGTCGCACACCCCCGTAATTATGCCGTAATTTACACCTATAAGTCGGCATATATCACTTACGTCACCCCGTCTTCTTGCGCCCGCCTCAGCCAGAAATATCACGGGCTTTTCGCTCTCCGAAAAGCCGGCGGGCAGTTCGGAAATATACTTGCTTATCCCCATAGGCGTATTCAAATTACCGCTAGGTGTAAAGACGGAATATTTTTCTCCAAGAAGTCTTAGGAGAATATTCTTGCAAGAAGTTTTGCCAAAACTACCCGTAACGACAATTTTTATGAACACCCCGTCCCTAACGACTTTTGAGTTACGCATTGCGTAAGCGTAATTACGTTTTCTTTCAAACGGCGCGATTACTCCGTTTAGCATAAAGAGTATATATTCACTCATAAACGCAACGGATGCTAAAGAAATTAACCTTATAAAACCGCTGAATATCAAAGAAAAAGTGATATTAAGCGCAATTATACACGCAAAATACGGCGCCGATATCCTTATTCCCCTATTGGTAAAGCGAAAGCGTTTTCTCGAAGAAAAGTAATAGCCGAGAAATAACGCCCCCGCAAGTAAATTTAGGGCAACAAACACGATATCGCCGACTACCGTTAGGTACTTTTCCGTTACCACCGCCGTAGAGTAAATTATCAAGATTGCAAAATTGCATAGTAAAGATTTCAACTTGAATACGGCGTAATAATTGTAACTTTGCAGTCTATAAAGATAGAAAAGCGAGCGAGAAAAAGAAAATATAAGGCTAGAAAATATCAACGCTATCGGAGTCATCGTCACTAATATATGCTCTTATTAGCGCAAGTGTTTCCCCCTTTTTATCAAGATAACTAAAATGCCCCGCATCCTTGAATACAACCAAGCGAGAAAACCTTAATTTACGTCTATATCTCTTTGCCATATAAAGCGGAGTTGCTTTATCGTTTTTGCCCCATATAATCAACGTTTTTGCCGTTACGTACGCCAAATCTCCGTCGGTAGCATCGTTTATGATACTTATAAACGCGCGTTTTTGCTCTTCCGTCAAGTCCCTGAAATCCTTTGAGCCTTTTAGTCCCTTTTTGCCTAACCTTTTGAGTAGTTTATGCGCAAAAATTTTGGCGTAATATATAGGACTTCTCCTAGGCTTTAACCCTGCGGAATCAATTAAAATCAAACCCTTGATAAGAGCGGGAAAACGCCTTGCAAGACGGACTCCCACCCTACCGCCAAAGGAGTGACAAACAAAGTAGGCTTCCCCTACGCCTTCCCTATTCAAAATATCGCATATTTCAAGGACGTATTCATCAAGCGTACTACACGGAAACGGACTTCCGTGAAATCCAAAATCAACAAGCACAACCTTGCTTTCCCCTTTTAGACCGTTAGCAAGCCCCCTAAAAGAGTTGACGTCCCCCATAAAACCGTGCAAGAAAACAATCGTCCTAGCGCCTTTACCAAAAATTTGATAACTTAACATAAAACAACTTATGCAGTAAAAGTGGTAATTGTTCTATGGTAATTTCATACGCACTTAAAAACACGCTAGTTTAGATGAAATACGAGCAAAAGAAAGTCTCCCAAAGGGTTGCTGTAGTAGACCTACTGCGCCCTGCAGGGAGACTTTGTTTTGTGAAG
>JAZRAN010000029.1:0-2222 GCA_045634605.1 Candidatus Stercoripulliclostridium sp.
TTGATGGTTGTTCGTCAATATAAGGCAAGGGGGCCCGTTACGGAAACGCTACTTCCCGTAGTTGCATTTGACGATGCAATAGGTCTTATCGTTTTTGCTATATGCTTTGGCATAGCTAAAGTTCTGGCAGGCGGTGGAGAAATAAGCGCAAAAACCATTGCTCTTTTACCCCTTCTTGAAATCGCTTTGAGCCTAGCGGTAGGATGCGCGCTTGGCCTTGTGATTGCGCTTGCTTGCAAACTCTTTAAGTCTAGGGCGAACAGGCTTAGCGTTATGATAGCGGTCGTACTCGTTGCGGTAGGTCTTTGTCAAATAGAGATACTCGGCGTACATATGAGTTCACTTCTCATTTGTATGATGGTAGGCGCAGCCTTTACTAACGCAAGAAAGGATGCGGTCATAATTTTGGACGGCGCGGAGAGATGGACGCCACCGCTATTTATGTTATTCTTCGTGATATCGGGCGCAACGCTAGACCTTACGATAATTCCATATATCGGTGTTATCGGCATAGTTTATATTGTTTTCCGTTCACTTGGCAAATATCTTGGCTCTTTCTTGGGCGGAGTCGTTACCAAAGCGGATAAGAACGTTAAGAATTATCTTGGCATTACGCTACTTCCCCAAGCAGGTGTTGCGATAGGTATGGCGCAAACGGTTGCAAGCGAGCCTTCTCTTGCGAGTGTAAGTCAGTCTATCGTAACCGTAGTTCTTTGCGCAACGCTCATATATGAAATCGTTGGACCGCTACTAACCAAGATATGTCTTGTTAAGGCGGGCGAGATAACGGAAAAAGGTAAACTCCCGATAGTCGAACTTTTTGGCGAGATAAAAGAAAGGCTATCAAAGAAGAAGGCGTAATTGATAATCGGCAAGGAAGTAAGGGCAATCTAATGATTGTCCTTATTTTTACTTAAATTACTTTGTTTTTTGGTATTGACAAAATAATGATTTTTAAGATACTATTATTACATAATAGATTTTAAGGTAGGTTTTTTATGGCTCTCAGAAGAAGTGGAAAAGGTAAGACTATTGTTGCAACGATAAGCGCTATTTTATGCGTTATACTGCTTTTGCTCGTAGGCGTAGTAGCGGTTGACGTCATTGCGTATAGACAAAATATCCGTATCGTAGAAAGTATGGAATACATTGGCTCCGAGTTAACTCCCGTTATGGAAGACGGCGTATATACTTTTTATACGGACAGAGATTTCAAAATTTTACATTTGACCGACGTGCACATTGGCGCAGGCGCGTTTAGTATCGGCAAGGATAGAAAGGCTTTTGACGCGGTAGAAACCCTTGTTAAGAGAGTTAAACCCGACCTAGTAGTCGTAACCGGCGATATCGCATATCCCGTACCCTTCCAATCAGGCACTCTCGATAACCGCCGTGAAGCAGAGTTGTTCGTTTCCTTGATGGATACTCTTGGCGTATATTATTCGGTAACCTTTGGTAATCACGATACCGAAGCCTATTCCTTGTATACTCGCGACGATATATACAACGTATATCGTTCCAGCAAATATTGCCTAATCGATAGAGCGGAAGGCGTTGACGATATCAACTATGCAATCAACGTAAAGAACTCACAAGGCATCATCACTCAAACCCTATATATGCTAGACACTCACTCTTACGTAGAAGGTTTCTTGGATGAATACGATGGCTTGCACCAAAACCAAATCGATTGGTATAAAGCAGAAGTAAATCGTATGAATAACCTAAACAAAGCGGTTGATGAAAACGCTCCCGCAGTAAAGAGTCTGGCATTCTTCCATATTCCGCTCCGTGAGTACGAAACTGCTTGGGAAGAATACCGCGCAAACGGATATCAAAACACCGAAGACGCAATTTTCTATTACGGAAAGGCAAAAGAAACCGATGAAAAGGTATGTTGCTCCGTTCCCGAAGATAATTTCTTTGAAACGGCTCTTGAACTCGGTTCTACCCAAGGTATGTTCTGCGGACACGACCACACTAACTTCTGGTCCATCGAATATAAAGGTATCCGCCTAACATATGGTATGAGTATCGACCACCTAGCATATTTTGGTATCGAAAACGAACACGAGCAACGTGGCGGTACCATAATCACCGTTTCGAATAGTGGGGAGATGAGTATTGAGCAATCTCCGTTAAAGTAAAAACACGCTATTTTAGCGAATTACTTCACAAAACAAAGTCTCCCTGCAGGGCGCAGTAGGTCTACTACAGCAACC
>JAZRAN010000030.1:0-3137 GCA_045634605.1 Candidatus Stercoripulliclostridium sp.
CCTTTTTCTTCCGCCCTACTTGCAAGCATATCGCCGAAAGTATGACGATATACGCCCCACTCCATCTTGTCTTCATCTTGATATACAAACAACGGCTTGTCACTAAACGGCGCTAAAAAAGAAACGTTCTGTACCCTATGACTATCACTTGGAATAGGCACTCCCAACTCATCAAAAACGTTATACTCTACGTCATCACGCCAATCGTAACTTATTTTGCCCTTTGGAGAGCGCTCGTATACGGTTACGTCGTGACCGCCTTCTGCAAGCACCCTTGCCGATTGTAGTCCGCCTATGCCTGCGCCTATAATAACTATCTTCATTGTATTCCCCCTATGTGGTTTTATCGTTTATTATTATATAATAACTTCCACTTTTTGTAAATAGCAATTGTCCCCGTTTTTTACCACCATATAAAAAAGGGGCATTGCCCCTTTTTATCTTTTTACTATTGCGTTACCGTTTCTTTCCAGTAACCATATTGCATCATCCAGCATTTGATAGTCGTAGCGGATGACGTCTTCCATCTCTTCGTTCGTTCCATTACGCTTTGCCATAATCTCGCGATACTCTATGAGCCCGTCAAACGTAGTTAAGCATCCGTGACGGCGTAGCGCTAGGTTCTTTCCACCTTCATTTTCCATTTCCTTTTTACTAGAAGGGATTACGCCTTGCGTAATCATATATGCGTTCCATCTTTGATGTTCTTGTATTGCCATACGCTCACGCAAAGAGCCTTTAACAAAATTGTTGTTATAAATTATTAGCTTTTTACCACCAACAGTGCCTTCCTTGTACTTGATAGGATCGCCATGAGTATATTTGTCCATAAACTCTTTATTGACTTGAGCGTCGCTTGCGCCCTTGGCGTAATCGTATCCCATAAGATTTAGTTTCATCCTTAGACTCAAAACGCCATATACGTTAGCATCCCTTTGCGGTTGCGCCCAATCATACCACTTTTTAAGAGCCTTAGCCTTTGCTTCTTGCTCGTTTCTTCCGTCTTGGAGAGCATCGCAAACGGCGTATGCAAGATGCCTATCCCTTGCCATACCTTCAAAGTTTTCGGCTATAATATTCTTGGCGTTATATACAATTTCTTTTTCGTTAGCAAACGTTATGAGATCGCATATTTCCTTGTATTCTTCCTTTACAATTTTGTTTGCTAGGTCATCGGAACGAACTTTGACGTAAACTTTAGTAGCTTTATCAAGCCCCCACTCTTTTACTCTTACCGATAACTTTTCCGCAATATCAACGTTTTCTATATCCGCACCATACGCAATTATGATTTGATTGAATACTTTTCGGTCGATATCTCTAGGTGCCAACGCTTCTTTTACCTTAGCGTAAAAGTCGTGGTCATTGATGTCGACAGGAACAAAATCTACGTTAGCAGGAAGCGCCGGCAAGTCCAAATATTCACCTTGTTTGCTCATCATATCCAATCTTTCCGTTCCGTACCTAAAATAAGTATGGTTAAGATTTTTTTCCGTGGTTTTCATCTTTGTTCTGCTAAAAACGTTATATTTTACCGGTCTTTCTACGATATTTCCGTTACCATCCAAACTCATGAATTGATTGTTTGCTATAGACGTTACAAGTACTTCTTGCATCGTCTTGTTGTAGCCCACCATAACTACGTTGACGTCTACGTCGGATTTGAGCGTTGCCGTTGCGTAGTCGATTTCATTCTCTCCCATATACTCGGTAAGGGGATGCTTGTCGACAAAATCGAAGGCGATAAGTTTATATTTGTTAACGTATTGCACTTGACCGGATGATTTCTTTACAAAATGAACAAACGCCGAGCTATTTTCCGGCTCGCCAAATGCGTATACCTTTAGTCCATGACTTCCTTCCACGTCCAAAAGGTCAACGTTTATCTTTTTGATAATTTCCGTAAGTTCTTCTACAAAAAGCAAGTTTTGCTCATCCGAGCCCGTATTCAAAATAACTTTTACCGAGCGACCAACGTATTCGCCATCAAATAAATTGCCCATAGTGTCAGCAATAAACTTGCTCTTCATATATACAACGGCAACCTTATTGATGTATGCAAACTCTTCCATCTCATCGGTTTTGTCTTTTTTTGCCATAATCCAAATCTTATTGCCTGCGCAAGACTTTAAGATTTCTCTGTTTTTCTCATTTGCGCCAACCACGATTATAGTATTGCAATCTTTAGCTTTTCCCAGTCTTAGATGATGGTAATTGGTGATTTTTTGATACCCTAAAGCAATAGTAACCATCGCAATATTAACAACACATAGCGCAAAAAGGATGACCATAACCGTTGCGTAATATGCGTTGCTTTCAACTAACGCTTCTACAACGGAGTAATCCAATTTTAAAACCACCAAATCTACGCTGGCTTCCACCGCGCCAAAAATGGCTTCTATAACCTTTGCTCCATCATATAGCTCGGCCATCAAAAACATAGGTATAGCGCAAATATATATGAGTACGAATCTCTTTTTGGCATACCCTTTTACAAGTTTTAGTCTATTGACCCGAGTAGACTTTACAAATTTATAAGCAAAGCTTGCTACCAAATAAATCATCCATGCCAAGCAAATAGAAACAAGCGTATAAGACATATCCGTCTCCCCGTCTTAAAGTAATTTATTATATTATACATTAACTCGCGCCTAAACTCAATACTTTGTTTAATTATGTATAGCGCAAAAGAATTTTTCGTGTTATAATGTAAATATGATTAAAACATACGACGAGATTATAGAGATAAAAGAAAAATCGGGTGGCATAGCCATTGCTTTCGGGTGCTTTGATATTTTGCACTACGGCCACGTCAATTTTATTAACGCCGTACAAAACGCTACGGAGTTTCCTTTTGCCGTAGGCGTTCTTCCCGACGAATACGTTAGGGCAACGAAAGGAGAAGGTAGACCCGTTAATAATGAAAACCTAAGAGTTAAAGCAATAAACGAACGAACCGACGCCGATTACGCTTTTATTGCAAACGAAAAAGGTGACTTTGATTATTACAAAAAAAAGTTCAATCTTGAAGGTGGAAAACTCTTATGGGAATACGCTTTGCACGCTTTATATAGAATTAAGCCCACCGAGTTTTATTACTCAACGGACTTCAAAATGACCAAAGAAATTCTTATGGC
>JAZRAN010000031.1:0-3279 GCA_045634605.1 Candidatus Stercoripulliclostridium sp.
AATTAGAAATACGGCTATGAGTTTTATTACTACGGGTATCTTTTTTAGAAAGTTAGGTTTACCAAACGCTTTTATTAGTTTAGTGTATAGAGTTGCAAGAACTCCAAGTATAACTCCAAAAAGGAGTATTGCCCAAAAGTAAGACGGGGGAAGGGTAGGTAGGGAAATGGCAAAAATTCTTTCCGGAAGGTCCAAGAGTTTGCGTAGGGCATAGGAAGTAAAAAGGGAAGTAGCCGAGCCAAACGTTAGGGCAACTACGAGCAACCCACTTACCTTATGCTCCAACTCTTCTATTACGAAAGCAATGCCTGCAAGGGGAGCGTTAAAGATTGCAGTCAATGCGGAAGTTACACCGCTTTCCGCGACTACGGAAGCTAATTCATCTTTATCGCGTGGAGAAAGGCGTCTGCTTTTTATAAGGCTAGATATACCTACGCCTACTGACGAGCCTATGGCGGTAGCGGGACCTTCCACGCCGAGTGAGAGTCCGCCGAAGAAGGAAATAAACGAGCCGAATATTTTGGCAAGAATTGTTTGCCACCAAGAAAGTTTAAGGGCGGTATCGTCTGCGCGCGGTATTTTCGCGCCCTTTACTTGCGGTAAGAATTTGAGTATGACGTAACTAAGGAAGGCAAGTATTATAAGGATGACGAAAAGAAGTGGTATGAAAATCGGTCTTTTGGCGAACGTGGAATAAAGGAGTAAGGAATCGTGTACGATTACGTCGGCAATGCAGTTGTATAGTATAACCAACGCTCCGCTAAGAAAACCCGTAAGGGCGCTAAACAGCGCTACGGGGCCACACTTTAATATGAAGTCGTTAAATTTTTCTCTCGTCACTTTAAACACGATTACAAAATTTCTTTCAACTTGCTAAGAGCAATAATTTTTTTATCGTTAAACGCCTTTTTATTTTCTTCAAAAAGGTTGTTGCCAAGGACGTCGATAGATATAATAAGCGGACCGAATTCTTTTACCTTAAGGGTATAAAAGGCTTCGGGCATACCAAGGTCGAGCCACTCTGCGGAAATTACTTCTTCCACTTGGCTTGCTCCAACCACCGCAGAGCCACCGGGGAAAACTGCGTGTACTGCGCCGTAAGTCTTGCAAGCATCCACGGTTTTTTGTCCCATACCGCCTTTGCCGACTATGAGTCTTACTCCCGTTTCCTTTATGAAATCGGCTTGATGTTTTTCCATTCTCATAGAAGTGGTGGGACCTATCGCTACTATTTGATATTTGCCGTTTTCTTCTTTCGTTATGGGGCCTGCGTGAAAAACAACTCCGCCTTCAAGGGACGTTGAAGGGATAACCTTTTCTACTACTCTTCTTTTGTGTCCGCTGTCACGAGCGGTAACGATAATGCCGTCAACGAATATTACGTCGCCTGCTTTTAGGTCTTTTATATCGTCAAAAGTTAGGGGTGTCGATAGGATTTTTTTCATAGCGTTACCCCCTTATGAGTATGGCAAACTCCGTTTAATTCACCATCGAAAGTTAGGTTCATTCTGCGGTGCGCCCAACAACCGAAAGCAACTGCTACGCCAAAGGAAGAAGGGTGACGAGCCATATTTTCTACGTGTAGAGCCATAACGCTTTCTTTACCGCCAAGACCTTGCGGTCCGATGCCTACGGAGTTGAGAGCGTCTTTTAGTGCTTGTTCAAATTCGGCAACCTTTTCCGTGTGGTTTTGGGAGCCTATAATGCGTAAAGTTGCCTTTTTTGCAAGGCGAGCGGAACTTGCTACGCAAGGGCCTATGCCTACTCCTACCACTAGGGGCGGACAGGCGTTTATGCCGTAGTTTACCATAGCGTCCATAACGAATTCCGCTACTGCGCCGTATCCTGCGGACGGTACCATAACGGTTGCTCTGCCGGGAAGGGACGAGCCACCGCCGGCTAGATATATGGTCATTTCTAACTTATCGGAGTTAGGTACTATATCATATTCTATATACGGCACTTTTTCGCCAAGGTTTGTGCCGGTATTCTTTTCTACGAAGGTTTCTACTGCGTTGTGACGAAGGGGTATCGTTTGCGTTGCTCTCTTTACGGATTCGGTAAGAAGGGCGTCTATGCGGTCTATAAGGGGAAAGCGAGTGCCAACTTTTAGGTAAAAATTGACGATACCCGTATCTTGACAAACGGGACGGTCAAGAGATTGGGCTTTTTCTAAGTTTTCGAAATAACTATCGTAAAAAGCGCAAGCGGATGGAGAGTCTTCGTTTTCTCTCATTTCTTTAAGGCGAGCAACTACGTCGTCGGGCAAACTTTTTGCGCAAGCATCAAGCGCCTTGACGACGGAAGACATAAATTGCTCTTCAATCAAAATATAATTTTCCATAGGCGAATTATACCACACAACGCGAGCGATATCAAGAGTAAATTACTTTTTTTGAATTGCGTTTATTTAATTGACTTAACATAGTTAAAGGTCTATAATTCGCTTGCAATATAAGGAGATAATGATATGCATTTATTAGTAATTAACCTTAAAAATGAAAGTGAATTCAAGCACGTTTTGCACGAAATTAATGCAGAAGGACTAAACGGAATAGTTCTTCCCAGCGTAAGCGTACATAACGCTATGCACGAAGATTCTTTGGAAGCCGTACCCGTTTTTGGCTTTTTGACAAAGATTTCCAAGCGCCATTTTGATTCCGGCCACACTCTTATGATGCTTGTTGAGCCCGAAAGAATGGAGCACGTTAAGGAAACCGTTAGGGAAATCGTAAAGGACCTTACCCACAAAGGCGTTATGTTTTCTATCCCCGTTGACTATTACGAAGGATTATAGGAGAAGACTATGAACGCGATATTAGGCGTAGCCCTTGCGATGGTTTTTGGGCTTATATTGAATAGAATTATGAAACTATTCAACCTACCCAACGTTACCGGATACTTGATAGCCGGCGTATTGGTAGGTCCGTATTGCATCAATTTGCTCAATGCGGAAAACCTTAGCGACGTAAGTTTTATTTCTACCGTTGCCCTTGGTTTTATCGCCTTCTCCATAGGTGGCGAATTCAAGATTGACGCAATAAAGAGATTGGGTGGAAAGGTACTAACTATTACGTTTATGCAAGCGTTTTTTGCAGTTGCTTTCGTTATGGCGAGTTTGTTCGTGGTACAAGCGATAGATAAGACGCTCATAAGCACTCCTGCAATACTACTTCTTTCCGCAATAGCAACGGCAACGGCTCCCGCGGCAACCTTGATGGTTGTCCGTCAATACAAGGCAAGGGGACCCGTTACGGAAACGCTACTTCCCGTAGTTGC
>JAZRAN010000032.1:0-2921 GCA_045634605.1 Candidatus Stercoripulliclostridium sp.
ATACTTGCCACAGGTCGTACAGAATCCACGATCATCAAGCGTACCATGAACGTTGTGTTCGTTAATCATAAAGTAGCCGTCTGCACTTGCATGAACTTTTACAATGTATTCTCCGCCTTGCATTGCCGGAATTTCAAACGCATAGTTCTTCTTTAAGTCAAATTCATAGACAGGCGTGGACTCGTCAAGTTTTGAATAAATTTCAACTTGAGCATCGCGATTTCCGGTTACGTTGCCAACTTCTACAACGTATGCGCCTTCCACTAAATTAATGGTATAGTTTGCAGGAGTTACGTATACAAGGCTTCCGTTAGAAATTATGTTGGAAATAATTGCAAAATAGCATTCATCCACATCAACTACGTAGTTTGCACAGAAGTTGCCTTCTTTTAATATAACAATGTTAGTTACATCTGCGCCTGCCGAACTATCTTCAAAAGTAATTCTTACGCTCAAACCACTTTCGATTTCTTCAAGGCTAAAAGTAAATTCGGATGAGCCGTTTTCAACTGCTATTTCATATAAGTCGTCAAGAACTTTTGCAGTAATTACAAAGTTAATAGTTTCTACGTCACCAGTATTGTTTACGCCTTCAGAAAGAGTTACTCTTGCGGTATATTCGCCTACGTTTACGGGCCTTACCATATCATAGGTTGAATCGTCTGCTCCCTTTTTCTTGTATTCAACGATAATTTCGCCGTCATAGTTTTCTTTTTCTACCATAACTTCATAAGAATCGCCGTATACTATTGAGTTTGCCGACATTGCAACGCTAGTGATGCTTGCCGTTGCTTTTTCAATGGTGAAATCCGCAGTCTTGCTTGCGCCGTTATAGTTAGCGCTATCGCTTACTTTAACTCTAACGGTGTATTCGCCTGCATCGGTAGGAGCAGTGGTAGCATAAGAACTATCGTCAGCACCCTTAACTTTGTATTCAACTACAACGTCCGCATTATCTACAAAAGTATCAACCATAAACATAGGAGCATTGATAGCATTGCCGTCGTAGGTCTTTCCATCAACGTTAACATCGCCAATCGTTGCATCTGTTTTAGTGATAGATGCAATTACTTCGCTTGCATCAAGGCTATAGTTATTAGCATCTTCGCCTGATAGTACGATATTAACCAAAGCATTAGCCTCACTTACGTTTGCGCTATTGTATTCTGCAGTAAGATATACCAAATCTCCGTCAACAAGACCGTTTGCGTTGCTATCAGTAATTTGATAATTTTCGATATCTACCGTTCCGTCATATTCCTTCGTAACGTCTACGCTAAAAAGGTCTGCCTTTACTATGGAAGCAATAACGTCGCCAACTACGTAGTTCGTGTTAACGTTCCAATAAATGTCAGAAATTTCCATTTTTTCAATTGCGGAACCTACGTTAGCGCTAACAAAATAAACGTCTATGAACAAATCCAATCCACTATCTCTTTCAGCAAGACACACGGTCGGGATTAAGATGCGTTGAACGTTGTCTCCATCGTACTCAAATTCCACACCAAGGTCATCGATAACGATAGGCGCAACAGTGAAATCTTTGGTTGCTACGCAAGCAGTATTAACTGCGGTTTCTGCAACACTAATTCTTACGGTATATTCACCCGCATCGATAGGAGCCGTGGTGGTATAGGTAGCGTCGTCAGCAGTCTTTACTTTGTACTCAACGGTTACTGCGCCTTCGGAATTCTTATCGAAAGTAGGTGCTACTACTGCCGTGCCGTCATAGGTCTTACCATTCATTACGATATTTGTAATTTCGGTAACGGTCTTATCCGTTTCAAAGGTAGCAGTGCCTGCTTTACCACAAACACAAGATTTATAATATACTGCCTTTGTGGTTTCGGTTGCCGCGCTCTTTAAGTAAGCGGAAGTTGCAACTTCTTGATTGTAGGCGTGCTCGCTTACCGATAGATCGGCACCACAAGCGGTACAATCCTTCCAATGATGCGTATCATTGGAAGCATAGGTCGCGTTTTCTTGGTGCGCTCCTACTCCTTCTTTTTCGCCACATTCACATTCGTGCCAGTGGCTAGTGCCATCACACTTGAACTCCGTTGAAAATTCATGTTCGTGATGTAGTGCTATCGGCAATGCAATTGCGCAAGATATACCTGCTACAAGTACTACGGCAACGGGAATGGATATTACTTTGTTTGCAACTACCCAAGCCCATGCCTTACCGAAAAATGCTTTCATGGAAGCCATAATTTCTGTAGTTTTCATATTTATTCTCCTTATTATATCTTAATTTTTTTGTTTCGTGAAAAGTAATCTTTTTCTTTTAGAGTGCCGTTAGCGCCGCTACAAGATAGGGCGAGCCAACCGACGAGTAGAAAAAGTCATCAATAAGCCCGTCTTTTTTCGCTTGCACAACCTCTTTTGCAAGGTCGGGAGCGGAATTTTCATCGCATAAAAATACGATTTTACAGTTGGGGACTTTTTTTCTAACTTCTTTTACTTCTTCAAGGCGTGTTTTTAAGTCGGTGTTTTTGCCAAAAGCAACTTCGGATAGAAGAATTTCAGGTTTTATTTCTTCACATTCGTGCACAACTTCGTCTTCACAAGAGAACAAGAGTTTGAAAGGCCTAAAATCTCCACTTTTCATAAGACTTCTAACAACCGCCTCTGCTACAAAATCGTTCCTAATGCTAATAACAATATCACGCATCCATATAAACCTCCTTTGCGACAGTTTCGCTTTTTTACCCATCGTGTTTTTTGACACCTTGGGCATTTTACAATAACAATGTATCATACTTTTAAAAATTGCACATCATCATAAATGATGAGGAAAGGCACTTTTCTTTCAAAAAAATTTAAGTTTTTTTCGCTTTTTTGCAAAAAAAGAGTGCCGCCACACATGTGACGGTTGCCGTTAGGGATTTTTAGTTTATATAACAAAAGTGTAGCCCACT
>JAZRAN010000033.1:0-5669 GCA_045634605.1 Candidatus Stercoripulliclostridium sp.
GGAGTGCGTTACGAACATCTTGGTTACAAAGTCTTCTTCCTTTGCCTTGTGAGCGGTAATACCTACGCCACCACGGTTTTGCGCTTTGTATTCCTTGACGCCAAGACGCTTGATGTAACCCATACGAGTAGTGGTGATAACAACGTCTTCCTTGGGAATAAGGTCGCCGATATTGATTTCGCCAAGCTCGTACCTTAGCTCACTTCTTCTGGGGTCACCGTACTTATCCTTGATTTCGGTTAATTCTTCTTTGATGATTTCTCTTACTCTTTCGGGACGAGCAAGGATATCGTTGTAGTCTGCGATAGCAAGTTCGATTTCGTTTAATTCTTCGTTAATCTTTTCTACTTCAAGAGCGTTCAAACGAGCAAGTTTCATATCGAGAATTGCGTTCGCTTGCTTTTCGGAAAGTAGGAAGTTTTCCATTAGCTTGGTTCTTGCTTCGGGAGTATCTTTGGACTTGCGGATGATGTTAATAACTTCATCAATATTAGCAAGAGCGATTACTAGACCACGCAATAGATGAGCGCGTTCGTTCGCTTTGTTCAAAAGATATCTCGTTCTTCTTACGATAACTTCGTTTTGGTGCTTTACGTATGCTTCCAAGATTTCTTTTAGGTTCATAATCTTGGGGGTGCCGTCATCGAGAGCAAGGAAAGTGATACCGGTTGAAACTTGTAGTTGAGTTTGCTTGTAAAGTGAGTTAAGAACTACTTGGGGACTAGCATCTCTCTTGAGAACGATAACGATTCTCATACCAAAGCGGTCGGATTCATCTCTTACGTCGCTAATGCCTTCCAGTTTCTTATCTTTAACTTGGTCCGCTATGCTCTTGATTAGCAAACTCTTGTTTACTTGATAGGGAATTTCCGTTACGATAATGCAATTCTTGCCACCGATTTCTTCGATGTCGCAACGTGAACGCATTACAACGCCACCCTTACCCGTTCTATAAGCTTGCTTTACGGCAGCTCTACCTAGAATGAGCGCTCCGGTAGGATAGTCGGGAGCAGGGATATGCTCTATGAGTTCGTCTATTGTAATGTCGGGGTTATCCAATAGAGCAACGGTACCGTCTATAACTTCGCCTAGATTGTGCGGGGGAATAGAAGTTGCCATACCTACTGCAATACCTTCCGCGCCGTTAACAAGAAGGTTGGGGAATCTTGCGGGAAGAACGGTAGGTTGCATCAAAGTATCGTCGAAGTTGGGGTAGAAGTCTACGGTATCTTTTTCTAGGTCGCGTAGAATTTCTCCCGCTATCTTGGAAAGTCTTGCTTCGGTATATCTTTGCGCTGCAGCGGGGTGTCCGTCTACGGAACCGAAGTTACCTTGACCGTCTACCAAAGGATTACGGATAGAGAAGTCTTGAGCAAGTCTTACGAGAGCATCGTATACGGAAGAGTCACCGTGGGGGTGATATTTACCAAGAACTTCACCAACTATACGAGCGCACTTCTTGTGGGGCTTGTCGTAGGTGTTGCCAAGGTCGTTCATAGCGAATAGTATTCTTCTGTGAACGGGCTTCAAACCGTCTCTGACGTCGGGTATAGCACGGCTTACGTTAACTGCCATTGCGTATGCGATGAACGATTTACTCATTTCATCGACAAGGGGAGTTTGTACTATCTTGGTTTTACCAAGTATCTCTTTAATCTTATCTAAATCTAATCTTGACTTATTGCTTGCCATACTAAATATCCAACTCCTTTACAAGTTTAGCATTTTGCTCAATGAACGCTCTACGCAATTCGGGAACTTCACCCATTAGTAGCGTGAAGATGCTGTCCGCTGCTTCTGCGTCGTCTACGGTTACTTGTAGCAAAGTACGGGTTTCCGGATTCATAGTCGTTTCATAAAGTTGAACGGCGTTCATTTCACCTAGACCTTTGTAGCGTTGCAAATCGTATTTTCCGTTTACGTTTTCTTGATATTCCTTTAGTTCAACGTCGGAATATAGATATTTTTCTTCCTTATTCTTGGTTACTTTATATAGCGGGGGAAGAGCGATATAAACGTGTCCTTGTTCTACTAGGGGACGCATAAAGCGGTAGAAGAAGGTAAGAAGAAGTATTCTGATGTGGCTACCGTCGACGTCAGCATCCGTCATACAGATG
Source organism: Candidatus Stercoripulliclostridium sp. (assembly GCA_045634605.1). Lineage (GTDB taxonomy): Bacteria > Bacillota > Clostridia > Christensenellales > DTU072 > Stercoripulliclostridium_A. Next base: position 2,118 of record JAZRAN010000033.1, read on the forward strand.
ATTCTGTCGTAACGACGTTTGCTTAGGTCGAATTCGTCTTTGAATCCGCAACCGAAAGCCTTAATCATAGCCTTGATTTCTTCGTTATCCAAAACGCGGTGCATTCTCGCCTTTTCTACGTTCAAAATCTTACCACGAAGGGGAAGTATTGCTTGTATTTGACGGTCACGACCACTTATAGCAGTACCACCTGCCGAGTCACCCTCTACCAAGAAGATTTCGCAGTTTTCGGGAGTCGTGTCGGAGCAGTCTGCGAGCTTGCCGGGGAGAGACATACTATCCATAGCGCCTTTTCTAAAACTTTCGCGAGCCTTACGAGCAGCTTCACGAGCCCTTTGCGCGTTGATAGATTTGTTTATTAACTCTTTTGCTACCTTGGGGTTCTCTTCAAAGTATTCGCCTAGTTTTTGGCTTATAACGCGGTTTACGATGGTTCGCATTTCCGCATTACCAAGCTTGGTTTTGGTTTGTCCTTCGAATTGCGGTTCGGGTAGCTTTACGGAAACGATACATACAAGACCTTCTCTGCAATCGTCACCGGAAAGCTTTTCGCTTTCTTTTAGCGTCTTGGAAGATTGACCGTATTCGTTGAATACCTTCGTCAAGCTTGCCTTAAAGCCGTCTAGGTGCATACCGCCTTCTTCGGTGTTGATGTTGTTTGCGTATGCGTATATCTTTTCATCGTAGCTCGTGTTATATTGCATAGCGATTTCTACGATATTGTCGCCTACGGTTTCTTCAATATAGAAGGTTTCCGGGAAAACGGTTTCTCTGCCGGTATTAAGTTCTTCTACAAAGTGACGGATACCGCCTTCGTAACAGAAGTCTTCGCGTCTTTCTTGACCTTCACGCTTGTCTTCTATGCTAATCTTAAGACCTTTGTTAAGGTATGCAAGTTCGCGGAGTCTTACGCGCATAATATCATATTGGAATATGATGGAGTCGAATATTTCCGCATCGGGGAAGAAGGTAACTTCCGTACCGGTTTCCGTAGTTTCGCCTATAACTTGTAGAGCGCGTTGCGGGATACCCCTATTAAACACTTGCTTATGTATCTTGCCGTTTTGATATACTACTACTTCTAGCCATTCGGAAAGAGCGTTAACACAAGAAACACCTACGCCGTGTAGACCACCGGAAATTTTATATCCGCCACCGCCAAACTTACCGCCGGCGTGCAATTTGGTCAAAACGACTTCTACTGCGGATTTTCCTTCCTTAGGTATGATACCCGTAGGAATACCTCTACCATTATCTCTTACGCGTACTGCGCCATCGGGCATGATGGTTACTTCTATTGCCGTACAGTATCCGGCAAGCGCTTCGTCGATAGAGTTGTCAACTACTTCGGTTACAAGGTGATGAAGTCCCTTGATATCGGTAGTACCGATATACATACCCGGTCTTTTACGGACGGGGTCAAGTCCTTCAAGAACTTGTATGTCCTGTGAACCATAACTATGTTCTAATTTTTCGGCCATTGTTTTACTCCTAAAAAATATTGTGCAAAAGTATTATATCACAAAATATAATATATGTATAGTAAATATTAGTAATTAGTATATACTTTTTTGCGCACGCGCGTACAGCGTGTTGCGCACGCGTAAGCCATAAAAAAGAGCGCTTTTGCGCTCTACGTTGATGGTTTTTACTTTTTCTCTCTTAGGTTTGACGTTATTTCTACTTCTACGCCGTTTTTTACAAGAGTTGTAAAAAATTCTCTTTCGAATTCCGTGTTTACTATGTTTCTAGTAAACGTGATGCAGGTCGTATCGTTATAGCTTGCGACTCCTATGTTGACAGGCACCTTTTGGGACGGATTGACGTTGAAAGAAAATCTTCTTACGTATTCTTCCATACCTTTAGGCAAATTGATTACGCCTACGTTGGAAATTATTAACGTTTGCTTCGTCTTTTTCGTACCTAACTTGCCTATCTTCGTACCTATTTCTTTTAGGAAAAGCGGGGTATACTTCAATAATTTATTTGTCGCAAACAATGCAGAAATGGAAAGCTTTTCCGCTAACTCGTCCTTGCTTGAAACACCATCTTTGATATTCTTTGAGCATATCTTAACGTATTCGTCCAATTCGAGCGGAGTCTCTCCCGTATTTATATAACACTTTGTTAGAGTGGTAAAATTACGCACGGTTTCCGACGGGAAAAACTTCCTTAGATTAATCGGTATCATTGCCACTAAATCTACGCTTTCGGATTCCTTAACGTATACTTTGGCTATCGAATATAATGCTAATGCGGAAATTAGCGCCGTTATTGAACATCCTTTTTCTTTGGCTAGTTTCTTTATTTCTTCCGTCTTTACGTTGCCTTGTATAACTCCGTAACCTAGGCTTTTGAAGCGCTTTGCCTTTATTCCAAAACAATTCTTTCCCGCCATTTTTCCTACGACGTCACCAAAAGGATTAAAGCCTTTATAATACTTGGAAATACTGTCTTCCAGCTCGCTTTCCGGCACAGGCTCACCGACTATCTTCACGTCTTCGTGCGGGGGGAGTTTTTCTCCGCATTCATCAAGATAACGATAGACTAATGCTCTCAAAAACTCAACTGCGCCCGTGCCGTCGCATAGGCCGTGGAAGAAATCTACGGATATTCTTTTTTTATAGTATTGTACTCGGAAAAGAAAACGATTGTTTTTTTGCGGGTCTATATTCCGCATACAAACGCCGTCATCCAAAAACGCCTTTGGCTCTTTGTCGTTATACTCAAAATAATAACGGAAGAAACCCCTTCTAAGCATTACGGCAAAAGTGGGAAACCTTGGCATAATATCCCTTAGCGCCGTAGTCAAATTTTCCCCGTCAACGAAAGACTTCATTTCCACGGAGAATCTAAATATGGACATCGTGGTTTGCGTTTCACTCATAGGATATATGTCCGACGAGTAGTCAAGCTTATACCACTTTGGACTTGGCACAAAAGGATAGCTCATATGAATATTATAATAAACTTTCGCATATTAGTCAATGAGAAGAATTATAAAGGAGTCCTTATGCAAAACTTTCACGAATTGGTTTATAACGATAAAGGAATATCCCTTTTGGGCGTCAAAGAAGTAATAGAGTTTAGCGACAAAGAAATATATCTTTCCTTACACGAAAGCGGTCTTAGGATTATTGGACGCGACCTAAAAATAACCGAAGTCGACCTAGAAAAAGGCTCTCTGAAAGCAAGCGGCGTCATACTTTCATTATCGTATGGCGGTAACGCAAAAGAAGGCTTGATTAAAAGGCTTTTTAAGTGATTAGAGAAGTAGTCCCGGAAGCCGTCGCTCTCGTTGTTTTTGCGCTATCGGGGGCGCTATACGGCGTGATTACGCTCTATGCCTTGAGCTATGACTTAAAGGGCATTAAAAAGACCGTGTTTTCCCTTTTGTTAGGTCTACTTTTTGGCGCGCTTTTTATTGTGGTAAGCGAAGTTTTTTACGCTAGCGTCGTAACCCCTTATACTGTTTTTTGCTACGCCTTGGGTTACATATGCACGCTTGTGTTAGAAGATGAAAAATCCGGTAAAAAGCGCAATAAGAAACCC
>JAZRAN010000034.1:0-15229 GCA_045634605.1 Candidatus Stercoripulliclostridium sp.
CCTTTGGTTTTAGATGGTAGAGTAGTAGCAAAAGCCGTAGAAAGCGACCTTCAAGAAAGGGTAAAGACGCTAGTGGAAAAGACGGGCATCGTTCCCGTGCTTGCAACCATTATAGTAGGTGACAACCCCGCATCGCAAACCTACGTTAAAATGAAAGGTAACGCTTGCTTGAGAGTGGGCATAGAGCCAAGGAAGATTGAACTTCCCGAAGAAACTACCACGGAAGAACTTCTTAAAGTGATAGAAGAACTCAACGCAGACGAAAGGGTTTCCGGTATTCTTTTACAACACCCCGTACCGCGTCATATAGACGAGCAAAAATGCTTTAACGCAATTGCAATAGAAAAGGATACCGACGGCGTAAACACCGCGTCTTTCGGTTCCGTTACTATGGGCGGAAACGGCTTTAAGTGCGCTACTCCATATTCCATTATGACCATACTAAAATATTACAACGTGGAGCTCGGTGGAAAGCATGCCGTAGTAATAGGTAGAAGTCCTATTTTAGGAAAGCCTGTTTCTATGTTACTCCTTAACGAAAACGCAACCGTTACCATTTGCCACTCAAGAACTAAAAACCTTCCCGAAATAGTCAAAACCGCAGACGTAGTGGTTGCTTGCGTAGGAAAGGCAAACTTCGTTCAAAAAGAGTGGTTAAAGGAAGGCGTAGTTATTGTGGACGCCGGTTACAACGCAGGCAACGTAGGTGACGTAGACCTAGTAAACTGCGCTCCTATTTCTAGCGCATACACCCCCGTTCCCGGTGGCGTCGGACCTTGTACGATAGCTATGCTTATGAGCCAAACGGTAGAAAGCGCGGAAAGAAAATATTTGCAAGTTTAGGATACCGTAATTAAAGTAAAGGCGTACCAAAATACGCCTTTTATTTTTGCAAAGAAATTTTATTCGGTGGTGAAAACGCGCGTAAAACGAGCGCTAAAAACGAGCGTTTATCAAGCGCAAAAACCAATCGTTTGACCATTGTGCGTTGGTATGAGTTTCGCTTTTTTGCGCGCTACTCCTTTTCCCTATGGGAAAATCTTTGATTATTATGGGCGCAATTTTTAATAATTACTTTACAACTCGCGCTCGTTAGTATATAATAAATAAAAATTAAATATACACGCGAGGTATTTATGACAGGATTGTTGACTTTAAGGGACCTTTCGTCCCCGGAAATAATGGACATCATAGAACTTGCTATTCGTTTTAAGAAAGGTTGGACACTCAACTTCCCCGGGAAGAAGATGGTCAACCTTTTTTATGAAAATTCCACCCGTACGCAATATAGCTTCCAAGTCGCAATGATTAACTTGGGTATCACTCCCATTTCCGTCAATCTTGCTACTTCCAGCGTACAAAAAGGAGAAACGCTTTACGATACCGTTAGAACCTTTGAAGCTCTTGGCGTAGACGGAGCGGTTATCCGCCACACACAAGACGAGTATTACAAGGAACTGGAAGGTATCAAAATTCCTATTTTTAACGGCGGAGACGGAAAGTCCGACCACCCCACGCAAACGCTATTAGACCTTATGACTATCTATGAAGAATTCGGCGGATTCGAAGGACTCAAGATAGCGCTTGTAGGCGATATTGCTCACTCCCGAGTTGCTCACGGCAATGCGGAAGTTATGCGTAGATTGGGCATGAAGGTTTTCGTATCCGGCCCCAAGGAATTCGCCGACGATAACACCGCAGAATACATAGACCTAGATAAAGCGGTTGCTACTTGCGACGTCATAAATCTACTTCGCGTACAATTCGAACGCCACGAAGAAAGTATGAAGATGACTAAGGAAGAATATCACGAAAAATACGGTATGACCGTAGAACGTGTTGCTCAAATGAAAAATCGCGCTATCATTATGCACCCTGCGCCCATCAATCGTGGTATAGAAATAGCGTCCGAAGTCGCCGAATGCGACAAGAGCCGTATCTATAAGCAAATGGAAAACGGCGTTTACGTAAGAATGGCAGTTATAACCCTAGCGCTACAAGGAAAACTATAATGCTACTAAAAAATGCGTTAATTTTAATAGGCGACGTGCTTGCTCCCCGTGACGTACTAATTGACGACGATGGAGTTATAGTAAGCATTGGCGAAAATTTGGTAGGAGAAAACGCTCTCGACCTAACGGGATTATGGCTTATGCCGTCCGCAGTGGACGTGCACGTGCATTTGCGTGAGCCGGGCTATGAGTACAAAGAAACGATTCTTAGTGGCACGATGGCATCGGCAAAAGGCGGAGTAGGCGCTATTATGCCTATGCCCAACCTTAATCCTTGTCCCGACTCTGTTGCTAACCTAAAAGTCCAAACTGATATAATAGAGCGTGATGCGGTCGTAAAGTGTTATCCTTTCGCATCCGTAACGGTAGGAGAAAACGGCAAAGAGCTCAGCGACCTACAAAACCTGGCTCCGTTAGTTAAAGCGTTTACCGACGACGGAAAGGGCGTAAATAACTTGGATTTATTAAAAAAGGCAATGATTATAGCAAAGAACAATGACATAGTCATTGCATCTCACGCCGAAGCCGAAAATTTGGGTACTTCAAGAGAAGCGGAAATCGTTGCAGTCAAAAGAGAAACGGAACTTGCAAAGGAAATAGGAGTAAAATATCACTTCTGCCATATTTCCACGCTAGACGCTTACGAAATCGTAAGACAAGCAAAAAAAGACGGCTACGATATTACGGTAGAAGCCTGTCCGCATCATCTTCTTTTGTGTGACGAAGACGTAAAGGACGGCAACACCAAGATGAATCCCCCGCTCCGTCCGCGTAGCGATATGCTTGCAACCATAGACGCGCTCCTTGACGGCACCGTTGATATGCTTGCAACCGACCATGCGCCCCACGCCAAAAGCGAAAAAGGGGAGTATGCAAAGAGCCTTAACGGCATAATCGGACTAGAAACTTTCTTGCCTAGTATCTATACTCACTTTGTAAAGACGGGAAAGATTTCTAAAGCAAGATTTATAGAGCTGGTTTCTACCGCTCCCGCAAAGCGTTTTGGACTACCCGTTCCCAAGCTCGCCGTAGGCGAGAAAGCCAACCTATGCGCTTTGGACATAAACAATGCTCACGTCTATACGGAAGAAGAAATACTTTCTCTTTCCAAAAACTCGCCCTTTATCGGCTACGAATTTTATGGTTTTAACAAGTTGACTTTGGTCGACGGAAAAATAAAATATACACAACTCACCATGGAGAACGAAAATGAATAAACGAATGTTGGTGCTGGAAAATGGTAAAGTCTTTTACGGCGAAGGATTCGGTGCAAACGAAACCAAAATTGCCGAAATAGTCTTTAATACTTCTATGGTCGGATATCAAGAAATTATCTCCGACCCCGCTTATCGTAACTGCATGTTGGTTATGAGTTATCCCTTGATTGGTAACTACGGACTAACCGACGACGATTACGAATCTAAGGCCGTACACGTTAGCGGTATGATAGTAAGAGAGTACAACGATTCTCCTTCTAACTTCCGCTTTACACGTACCCTTTCGGAAGTTTTGAGCGACAACGGCGCTCCCGGTCTACAAGGCGTAGATACTCGCGAATTGGTTAGAATTATCCGCTCCGAAGGTAGTATGCGCGCTATGATAACGGACGCCGACAAAGACGTGGACGAGTGCATAAAGGCAATAAAGGCTTATAACGTAGCAAATCAAGCGGTAAAGGAAGTAACTTCCAAGAGCATTTGGTACGCTCGTACTCGTAATCCCCAATTCACGGTTGCGATTATCGATTGTGGCGTAAGAAGTACGATGATAAGAAAACTCAAAAACAACGGTTGCAACGCAGTAGTTTTCCCCTACAATGCGACCAAAGAAGAGATATTAAAGCATCGTCCCCAAGGTTTGTTTATTACCGACGGACCTTCCGCTCCCATCGAAGTAAAAGAAATTGCGGAACTTATTAAAGAATTCAAAGGCTCACTTCCCATTATGGGTATAGGATTGGGCGCGCACCTTATAGCTTACGCCTACGGCGCGGAAGTCAGCAAAATGAAGTGCGGACACAACGGCGCAAACCAACCCGTTAAAAACGTTTTTACTAATGAAATAGAAATCACTTCCCAAAACCACATTCACGTAATAGACAAAGATTCCTTGGAAAACACCGGCCTAACGCTAACCCACGTCAACTTAGTTGACGGCACTTGCGAAGGCGTTATAGATGAAAAGAACGGTGTTATTGCTATGCAATATCATCCGCAAGAAGACGGCGCCGGATATCTTTTTGAAAACTTTATCAACTTTATGAAGAAATTTGGAGGACGCAAAAATGCCAAAGAGAACAGATATTAAGAAAATAATGATGATTGGCTCCGGTCCTATCGTTATAGGACAAGCTGCGGAATTCGACTACGCAGGCACTCAAGCTTGCCTAGCGCTAAAGGAAGAAGGATACGAAGTAATTCTAGTAAACTCCAACCCCGCAACAATTATGACGGACTCCACTATGGCAGACAAGGTTTATATGGAACCCTTGGATCTAGAACACGTTGCTAAGATTATCCGTCACGAGCGTCCCGATGGTTTGCTTTGCTCAATAGGTGGTCAAACTGGCCTTAACCTAGGAATGCAACTTTCCACCAAAGGAATACTTGACGAATGTCAAGTTGAACTACTAGGCACTTCCTACGAAGCGATTGCTAAAGCGGAAGACCGCCAACTCTTCAAGGATCTTTGTATAGAAATCGGCGAGCCCGTATTGCAATCGGAAACGGCTACTACGGTTGACGAATGCGTAAGAATTGCAGAAACCATAGGCTATCCTATCATCGTTCGTCCCGCGTTTACGCTAGGCGGAACCGGAGGCGGATTTGCCGACAACGAAGAAGAACTTCGCGACCTTGCCAAAAACGCTCTCAAACTCTCTCCCGTAACCCAAGTTCTAATCGAAAAATCAATAAAGGGTTATAAGGAAATAGAATTTGAAGTTATGCGTGATAAGGCCGGCACGGCTATTGCAATTTGCTGTATGGAAAACGTTGACCCCGTAGGCATCCATACCGGCGACAGCATAGTAGTTGCTCCTTCCCAAACTCTTACCCTAAAAGAATACAATATGCTCAAGGGCGCCGCTCTTAATATTATTAAGGCGTTAAAGATAGAAGGCGGATGCAACGTTCAATTTGCTCTCGACCCGTTCAGCTTTGAGTACTTTGTAATAGAAGTTAATCCCCGCGTTTCTCGTTCTTCGGCACTCGCAAGTAAGGCAAGTGGGTTCCCAATTGCCAGAGTTAGCGCAAAAATCGCTTGTGGCTTAACTCTTGATGAGATAGATATCGGCTGTGGTAAAGCGGCGTTTGAACCTAGTCTTGACTACATAGTTGCAAAGGTTCCGCGTTTCCCCTTTGATAAGTTTACTAAGGCAAACCGCGTTCTTAACACTCAAATGAAAGCAACCGGCGAAGTTATGAGCATAGGTAGAACCTATGAAGAAGCGCTCCTAAAAGCAGTTCGCTCTTTGGAAACGGGACTTGACCACTTGGAAATCAAGGCGCTCAAAGACCTTTCTACCCACGACCTAATCGAGCTTATTATCAAAAATACCGATGAACGCACTTTCGCTATCGCGGAAGCAATTCGTCGCGACGTTAAGATAGATTACCTATACGACTTAACCCAAATAGACCGTTTCTTCTTGGAAAAGATACAAAATATCACCAATATGGAAAAAGTTATAGCATCCGCTAAGGGCGACCTAGAAGTACTAAAGGTTGCAAAGAAAATGGGATTTAGCGATGCCTATATCGGCGAAAAGTGGGATATGAGCGAAAGGGAAATGTATGATCTACGCAAAGCAAACAATCTCTATCCCGTCTATAAGATGATAGATACTTGCGCTGCGGAATTCGAGTCTTATATTCCCTATATGTACTCTACTTACGAATCTGAAAACGAATCCGTCCGTTCCGATAGAAAGAAAGTTATAGTAATGGGCTCCGGTCCCATAAGAATCGGTCAAGGCATAGAGTTCGACTACTCCACCGTTCACGCAATATGGGCAATTAGAGAAGCAGGCTACGAAGCTATTATTATAAATAATAACCCCGAAACCGTTTCTACCGACTACACCATTTCCGACAAGCTATACTTTGAACCTTTGACCTTTGAAGACGTTATGAATATTATCGACTTCGAAAAGCCCGAAGGCGTTATCGTGGCTCTGGGCGGTCAAACGGCAATCAATCTTGCGGAAGACCTAGACAAAGCGGGCGTTAAGATTTTAGGTAGCTCTGCAGCATCTATCGCCGCAGCGGAAGACCGCGACCTATTCAACGCAGCTCTCAATAGACTAGGCATCCCTATGCCCGAAGGTAGAAGCGTCTTTAATATTAAAGACGGTATCAAGGCGGCGGAAGAAATCGGATACCCCGTACTCGTTCGTCCGTCCTTCGTTCTCGGCGGAAGAATGATGCATATCGTTTACGATAGGGCGCAACTTGAACCTATCCTTGCGGAAGCAGTAAAGATTAACAAAAAGCACCCCGTTCTCATCGATAAATACATACTCGGTCAAGAGTGTGAAGTTGACGCGGTTTGCGACGGAGTAGAAGTATTCATCCCCGGCATTATGGAACACATAGAAAGAGCCGGCGTTCACAGTGGCGACTCTATGAGCGTATATCCTTGCTACTCTTTGTCACAAAAAGTACAAGAAACTATCGTTGATTATACAAACCGCATAGGTATCGGTCTTGACGTAAAAGGACCGTTTAACATCCAATTCGTAGTCGATAACAACGATAAGGTTTATATCATAGAAGTTAACCCCCGTTCTAGTCGTACCGTTCCCTTCCTTGCCAAGACTACGGGCGCGCCTATTGCGGACATCGCAACCAAAGTTATGCTCGGCGTAAGTTTGAAAGAACAAGGATATCAAGGCGTACACCCCAAGAAAGACAGATGGTTCGTAAAGAGTCCGACCTTCTCTTATAGCAAACTTACCGGTCTAGACGCAGTTTTGAGTCCGGAAATGAAGTCTACGGGCGAAGCAATCGGCTATGATAAGACCTTGAACCGCGCTCTATATAAGTCCCTAAAAGCAAGTGGCTTGAGAGTTGATAACTACGGCACCGTACTTGCAACCATCGGCAACGCCCATAAGGAACAAGCGCTACCCCTAATCAAGCGTTTCTACGATATGGGATTCAATATTGAAGCAACCGAAGGCACCGCAACCTTCCTAAAAGAGCACGGCATCCGCACCAGAGTTCGCAAAAAACTCTCTCAAGGAAGCGAAGAAATCCTAGAAAGCTTGAGAAAAGGTTACGTTACCTACGTTGTAAATACCATTACCGAAGGTACGGCGGGACAACAAGACGGACAAATCATAAGAAGATGCGCAGTTGATAATAACGTTCCCGTATTCACTTCTCTTGATACCGTACGCGTACTACTCGACGTACTAGAAGAAAATACTATGGGAGTTTCTACCATATGATTCAAAAGGAATTGACCGTTACACTAAACCATAAACTCGCCGACGGCATATACGAAATGCGCTTTGCGGGCGCAGATTACGTCAAGCCCGGCAGTTTTGTGGAAGTTACCGTACCCGGTTTTTATCTCAACCGTCCTTTCGGTGTAGGCGATTATGAAGACGGCGAAATAACCATTTTCTATAAAGTGGTGGGAAATGGCACCGATAAGATGACGGAAATCAAGGTCGGCGAAAAGTTAAAAGTAATCTATGACCTAGGCAACGGATTCAACCTAGATAAAGCAAATAGACCACTTCTTGTTAGCGGTGGCATAGGCGTTGCGCCCATATATTATCTTGCAAAGGCGTTTGCTAAAAAGGGCATCCGCCCCATAGTAGTAACGGGATTTAGAAATGCAGGCGAAGTCGTTTTGGAAAAGGAATTTTCTGCTATTGCAGACCTTTACGTAGCAACCGACGACGGCTCAAAGGGCTTTTGTGGAAACCCCGTTGCTTGTGTAAAATCACTCGAGAAAGAGTGGGATTACTACTATTCTTGCGGACCTATGGTGATGATGCATTTCCTAAAACTTTACTCGGAAAAAGGCGAAGTTTCCTTGGAAGCAAGAATGGGTTGTGGCTTTGGCGCTTGCATGGGTTGTAGCATAAAGACCACGGACGGATACAAGAGAGTATGCAAAGAAGGTCCCGTCTTTGATGCAACGGAGGTTGAGATATGAGCGCCATAAATAAGAATATAGATACCCAAATAGAACTTTTTGGCGTAACGCTAGACAATCCCGTCATACCTGCAAGCGGTACGTTCGGCTTTGGCTACGAGTTTAGCGAGTATTACGACATCAACTGCCTAGGCTCAATTTCTTTGAAGGGTACAACGCTTGAAAAGAGATACGGAAACCCCTTGCCGAGAATAGCGGAATGCCCTGCGGGACTCATTAATGCAATAGGACTACAAAATCCCGGCGTGGACGCAGTTATAAGTAGAGAGATACCTAAATTAAGCGAAGTTTACTCAAAGCCCGTAATTGCAAACGTAGGCGGACATAGTTTTTATGAGTATACCGAGACTGTGGCAAAGTTTAACGATTGCGACAAGGTATTTGCAGTAGAGTTAAACATAAGTTGTCCTAACGTAAAGGGCGGTGGTATGGCTTTTGGCACTAATCCCGAAACCGTAGAAACGCTCGTAAAGGAAATCAAAAAGGTTTCTACCAAACCCATAATAGTCAAACTAAGTCCCAACGTTACCGACGTAACTGAGCTTGCTCTTGCCGCAGAAAATGGTGGAGCGGACGGACTTAGCCTTATAAACACGTTGGTAGGTATGAGAATAGACCTAAAAACCGCAAAGCCTATCATCTCTGTAAAGAGTGGTGGATATAGCGGTCCCGGCGTATTCCCCGTTGCCGTAAATATGGTTTATAAGGTAAGAGAAAAAACTAACTTGCCGATTATAGGTATGGGCGGTATAAGCTCTGCAAGCGACGTCATAGAGATGATGTACGCAGGCGCAAACGCCGTTATGGTCGGCTCATTCAACTTGATAAATCCCTATGGCAGTAAGGAAATTATTGATGACTTACCCGTAGTGATGGAAAAACTAGGAATTAACAAACTATCCGATATAATAGGGAGGGCACATTAATGTGTAGAGAAGTAATTATTGCTTGTGATTTTTCTTCTAAAGAAGAACTATATGCCTTTTTGGAAAAACTGGGCGACCAAAAGCCTTACCTTAAAGTAGGCATGGAGCTATACTATAAAGAAGGCGCTCCTATGGTAAGGGAACTCAAAGAAAAAGGCTTTAAGATTTTCCTTGACCTAAAACTCCACGATATCCCCAATACCGTATATAAGGCTATGAGAAATCTCGGAGAACTTGGTGTAGATATCACCAACGTTCACGCAGCAGGCGGTGTAAAAATGATGGCGGCAGCGCTAAAAGGTCTTCGTGAAGGAGCAGGGGAAGGAAACGTTCCAAAGTTAATTGCGGTAACCCAACTTACTTCTACGGATGCCGAAACTTTAAAAAATGAACTTTTAATAGAAGAAAGTTTGGAGAACACCGTTAAGCACTATGCGCTAAACGCAAAGAAGGCGGGACTAGACGGCGTAGTATGCTCACCCCTAGAAGCATCCATCATTAAGGAACTAGGACTTATGAGCGTAACCCCCGGTATTCGTCTTGCAGGCGACTCCGTAGACGATCAAAAGAGAGTTACTACCCCTGCAAAAGCAAGAGAAATGGGTAGCACTTATATAGTAGTAGGTCGTTCCATTACCGGCGCAGACGACCCTAGAGAAGCATACCTTAGATGTGACAAAGAATTCAAAGGAGAATAATTATGGATAAACAAGCACTTGCAACTTCCGTAGCAGAAGCATTACTTTCAATAAAAGCAGTATTCTTGCGTCCTAGCGACCCTTTTACTTGGGCAAGCGGAATTAAGAGTCCTATATATTGCGACAACCGTCTTACTCTTTCCGTACCTAAGATTAGAAAGATTATAGAAAATGGTATCGCTAGCGTAATCAAGGAAGAATATCCCGAAGTAGAAGTCGTTATGGGTACTTCTACTGCAGGTATTCCCCACGCAGCAATCGTTTCCGAAATCTTGGACCTTCCTATGGGATACGTTCGTGGCGGTAACAAAGAGCACGGTAGGGGTAACCGCATAGAAGGCGCAGACACAAATGGCAAGAAGGTTGTAGTAGTAGAAGACCTAATTTCAACGGGCGGTAGCGCAATAGAAGTTGTTAACGCTCTTCGCGAAGCAGGCGCAGAAGTGCTTGGCATAGTTTCTATCTTTACCTATGAAATGAAGAAGGGCATAGAAAGACTAAAAGAAGCAAACGTAAACAACACTTCTCTTTCTTGCTTTACCACTCTTTCTAAGGTAGCTCTTAACCAAGGATATATTACCGAAAAGGAATACAGAATGGTTTCCGCTTTCCAAAGCAACCCCCAAGACGCAAGCTGGATAGACGTTGAGTAATATGATTAAATAAACAAAAAAGAGCCCGATTGGGCTCTTTTATTTTTTTATTAGGAATACTAAATTACATTTTTATGGTTTTTAGGAACTCTTCTATTCTATCAAGAGCAATCTTGATTTTGTCAAGAGAGTATGCGTAGGAAATACGTACGTGATACTTTCCGCTTTCGCCAAAAGCTATACCCGGAACGACGGCAACTCTGTGGGAAAGGAGTAGTTTTTCCGCAAACTCTTCACCCGTCATACCCGTTCTTTTTACGCTGGGGAATGCGTAGAAAGCGCCCTTAGGCTCAAAGCAATCTAGGCCCATTTCGTTAAGGCGTTTTACGAGATATACGCGACGCTCGTTGTATTGACGACACATATCTTCTACTTCTTGGAACCCGTTTTTAAAACTAAGCTCAAGCGCTGCGGTAGCTGCGTATTGTGAAGCGGTGGGAGCACACATAATTACGTATTGGTGAATTTTTCTAATTACTTCTACCAATTGCTTGGGAGCGCAAAGATAACCTATTCTCCAACCGGTCATGGCGAATATCTTGGAAAAACCGCTAATTAGTACGGTGCGTTCACGCATACCTTCGACGTTTGCGATAGAAACGTGGGTGGTGTTGCCGTAAGTAAGTTCGCCGTAAACTTCGTCGCTTACGACTATCAAATTATGTTTTATGATGATGGGCGCGATGGCTTCTAGATATTCTCTTTCCATTATTGCGCCCGTAGGATTGTTGGGGTAGGGGAGAACGAGTACTTTAGTTTTTTCCGTAATGGATTCTTCAAGTTCTTTTGCGGTCAATTTGAATTCGTTCTCCGCTTTGCAGTTTATCGGTTTAGGGATGGCGTGGCAAAGCTCTACGCAAGGAGCGTAAGAGACGTAGGAAGGAGCGGGAATGAGAACTTCGTCGCCCGGATCTAGTAGCGCTCTAAAAGTAACGTCAATTGCTTCCGATGCGCCTACGGTAACCAAAGTTTCATCTTCGGGAGCATAAAGTGGACCACCTAGCATGTGGACGTATCTACAAATGTTTTTTCTTAGAGCGAATAATCCGTCGTTAGACGTGTATTGAGTTTTACCTTCTTTGATGCTTGCTATGCCTGCATCACTAAAAGATGCGGCAGTAATAAAGTCGGGTTCGCCTATACCTAGAGAAACGCAGTCTTCCATATCGGCTGCAATGTCAAAAAACTTCCTTATGCCGGAAGGCTCTATTGCTTGAGCTTTTTTACTTATGACTTTAGAGTAATCCATATGTATCTCCTAATTTTAGTCATTATACATAATATAAGATAAAATTGCAAATATTTTGCAAAGAAAAAGGCGGAACGTGTTTGCGTTCCGCCTAAGTGGAGCTAATGACGGGACTTGAACCCGTGACCTCGTCCTTACCAAGGACGCGCTCTACCTGCTGAGCTACATCAGCACTCCGACTTGTGCTTTTTTCTAGCACTCCTATATTATATTGATACTTTTTGGTCTTGTCAATTAAATTTACATTATTTTGTTTTACAAATTTTAAAATTTATGCAATAATACAAAGGTAGATAAAAAAGGAGAGTTGCTATGTCTATAATGTTAAATGAATTTTTGGCTGCGCCGGAAGTTGTAAAAACGGTTGCTACTGCTAATAAAAAGGTTATAGCGGATATCGCCAAGGAATTCAAAGAACGTGGTATAACTAATATTGCAACGGTAGCAAGGGGTACTAGTGATTCGGCTGCGACCTATTTTAAGTATATCGTAGAAGCGATAGGGGAAATAGTAGTTGCTAAACTTAGTCCGTCTATAACTACCATATACGGCTCGAAGGTTAACCTTAAGAATTCAATGGTAATAGCAATTTCTCAAAGTGGTATGTCCCTTGATTCCGTCATGGTGTTAAAGTCTGCCAAAGAAACGGGAGCTCTTACCGTTGCCGTAACCAATAATGCTAAGAGCGCTCTTGCTAAAGTTGCCGACTATCATATTGACCTTCAAGCAGGAGAAGAACGTAGCGTATACGCAACCAAGACGTATCTTGCGGAAATGGTAGCGATGTTTATGCTTTCCAACGCGCTAAGTCCTGTTACCGCAAAAATGAACGTTATGCAACTTCCCCAAATTCTTCGTTCTTTTATAGATGAAAATCAAGAAGCCCTAAAAGTATTTGCGGAAGAAACCAAAGGAAGTATAGGTGGCGTAGTGCTTACTCGCGGACTATTGCAAAGCGTAGCGAGCGAACTTTCCCTAAAGATCATGGATACTTGCCGTACCCTTTCCAACAACTTCTCCACTTCCGAGTTTATGCACGGTCCTATCTCTATCGTAGAAGAAGGTACTAAGGTAATATTACTTGCTCCCGACAGTGAATTCACCGACGAGTTTATTTCTATAACGACTCGCTTGAGTTTGCTTGGAGCGGAAGTCATCGCATTTACCGACATACCGCAAGTGGCAAGAATGGCGACCAAATCATTTAGCATGCCTTCGTATAGGGGTATGACGCTACCCTTTGTTTACGCTCTTGCTAGTGAGCTTTACGTAGTGTACGTGGCAGAAGCGTTGGGTATTAACGTAGACTGTCCGCGCAATAGGAAAAAGATAACTATTACACTGTAGGAAAATAAAGATAAAACGCTCGCAAATGCGAGCGTTTTTTTGTTTACAATGGATTTTAGGGATGTTACTAAATTGTGCTGTTTTGGTATCCTATGCTACCAATTAGCCCTTTAAGTAGTAACCTGCTCCTTCATCTACTACGACTATAACGTTATCGTGGAGTTGTAGTACGGATGCGGGACAATCGGGAGAGACGGGGCCGTAAACCATATCTCTAACGGCTTCTGCTTTGTTGGCTCCGCTTGCAAGAAGAAGGATTTGTTTTGCGCTCATAATGTCTTTTAGTCCCATAGTTACTGCGTGTGTGGGAACCTTGTTGATGTCGCCGTCAAAGAATCTTGCGTTGTCTAGGCGGGTCTTTTCTTTTAGTTCTACAAGGTGAGTGGTAGCATCAAGGGGAGTGCCGGGCTCGTTGAATCCTATGTGGCCGTTTGCGCCTATTCCCAAAACTTGAATATCGATGGGATTGTTTTTGATGAAGTCGGTGTATTCTTGGCAGGCCTTTTCTACGTCTTCGGCAAGACCGTTGGGAACGTGGGTGTTTGCTTTGTCTATATCTATATGGTTAAAAAGATTGGTATTCATAAAGCTACGATAGCTTTCCGGGTGCTCAACGGGAAGGGCAACGTATTCATCAAGGTTGATGGAAGTCATATTCTTGTAACTAACTTCGCCTGCCTTATAGTCGCTAATCATTTCTTTGTATAGACCGATGGGGGTGCTACCTGTTGCTAGACCTAGCGTAGCGTTGTTCTTATTTTTTACGACTTCTTTGATGACGTCATAAGCAATTTTGCTGAGTTCGTTATAATCTTTTGCTTGTCTTAAAACTATCATAATTTCTCCTTTTTGGGTAAAATATACGCATATTGATGCTAGTTTATCACAAAAAAACGTTGTTTGCAATAAAAGTTGGCAAGTATGTTTTCCTATAAAATACTTTTATTTTACTTTTTATAAAAATTGCTTTCCCGATTTTGTTGTTGACAATATATATATTATATGATAATATAACTATATATTTATATAATAAAATATGTGCGCGCGCACGTATACAGGAGAAATATGTTAGAAATTACACATCTTTACAAAAAATACATGAATAGCGAACGTTTCTCGGTAGAAGACCTAAATCTTTCTTTGAAACCCGGCGAAATCTTTGGCTTTCTAGGACAAAACGGCGCAGGTAAATCTACTACCATCAAGTGCCTTACCGGTATATATCCTTTTAATTCCGGCTCCATTACCATTTGTGGACACGATATTCAAAAGGACCCCATCAACGCAAAATTAAATATGGGGTACGTTCCGGACAATCACTCTGTTTATGAAAAACTTACCGGTAGAGAATACGTAAACTATACGGCAGACCTATACAAAGTTTCTAAGCGTGACCGCAACGAAAGGTTCGAAAAATACGTCAATCAATTCAAATTAACTAAGGCCGTTGACAATCAAATTAAGTCGTATTCACACGGTATGAAGCAAAAGATTTGTATCATTGCGGCGCTTATACACAATCCTAAACTTTGGGTATTGGACGAACCCATGATGGGTCTTGACCATCAATCAATGGTAGAAATCCTAAAAAGAATGGACGACCACTGCGCAGAAGGCAACACGGTTTTCTTCTCTTCCCACAACCTAGACCTAGTTTCTAAAATTTGCGACAGAGTTGCAATAATAAAGGATGGTCGCTTGCAAACGGTTATAGATTTGCACGTCAAGGGCAACAAAGAAACGCTCGAAACTACTTTCTGCAAGATAACGGCAACAGAACAAGATCTTATCAATGAAGAAAGCACTCTTTCAAGAAATATTACTTTGCACGATTAGTCTAAACTAAGGAAAAAAACATGAATATTAAAACCTTACTCAAATTAGAGTTAAAAAACAGGATGAAAGGCAATTCGCAAAGCAAGTATTCCTGGCTTAAAACACTCTTTATGGTTGCGCTCGTAGGAGTTGCCGTATACGGACTATATCTTGTGTCGGAAATTTTCTTCGAGATGTTCGCAAAAGCGGATATTGCATACGAAGCGCTCGTTATCTTTTATACTGTATTCTTCCTGTTTATGTGCTTTATAGGCACTTCTTCAACCATAAAAGTATTGTACTATAAGGGCGATAATGAAATACTTATGCGCTATCCCGTGTCGGGAACGGAAGTTTT
>JAZRAN010000035.1:0-3114 GCA_045634605.1 Candidatus Stercoripulliclostridium sp.
CGGCTCTTTTGCGCTTGCAATAGATACTCCGCAAGGGCTAATCTTTTATACCGGCGACTTTAAGATTGACCATACTCCCGTAGATGGAAGGCATACGGACCTTACTAGAATAGCGGAATTAGGTAAAAAAGGCGTGTTACTCATGATGCAAGATAGCACTAACGTAGAGCGCGCAGGATATACTATGAGCGAATCTCAAGTAGGAAAGAGCCTAGATAACATCTTTAACGATAACCGCAACAATAGAATAGTAATTGCAACCTTCGCATCTAATATTCATCGCGTGCAACAAATAATCAACGTTGCTATTAAGTACGGAAGAAGAGTGGCTTTTAGTGGAAGAAGTATGGAGTCTATGGTGGAAATTGCCAAAAAGATTAAGGCGATGAATTATCCGCAAGACGCAATTGTAGAACTTGATAAAATAAGTGAAATCCCTTACGACAAGCTTTGCATAATTTCTACAGGAACTCAAGGCGAGCACGATAGCGCTCTTACTCGTATGGCGTTCAACGACCACCGCAGAGTCGTTATCGGCGAAACGGACACGGTTATTTTATCCGCATCTCCCATACCGGGCAACGAAAGAAGTATCTATAAGGTAATCAACAACCTAGCAAAGCAAGGCGCAAAGGTAATATACGAGAGCTTGTATGAAGTACATGCTTCCGGTCACGCTTGTAGAGAAGAGTTAAAGCTTATGCTACAACTCGTTCAACCAAAGTACTTCATACCCGTACACGGAGAGTATAGACATCTTAAGAAACATATTGAACTAGCGGTAGAAATGGGTGTTCCTAAGTATAGAACTTTGATACCCGAACTAGGTTTTTGCGTTGACGTAAGCAAGAAAGGACTACTACAAGAAACTCCTGTAAAATGGGGCTCAACCATGGTAGTAGACGGCTTAGAAACCGACTATGAGCAAATGCTGGAAAGACGCAAGATAGCTTCGGAAGGACTCGTGATAGCGCTCGTGAAACTAGATAGCGCGCATCAAGATTTCCCCATTGAAATCATAGTTAAAGGCGCTCAATTTGAAGATAAACTCATTGATGAATTAAAGGAAAATTTGGAGTACAAGGTTAGTGGCGGAGATTTTTACGGAATGTATCGTGAAGATGCGGAAAAGATTATAAAGAAGACGCTAACTCGTATTTTCTACAATAGAATTAAACGTTGTCCGTTAATCGTGCCTATCGTTGTTGAGTAATGAAGACGTATCTTATTTTTACCGATTCGCATAGAGCAGAAGTTGCAACCGCTATAAAGCAAAACGTCAAAGCGGAACTTCCTAATGCAAGAGTAATTATAATAGACGATATGGATATTCACGCCGACCCGATGTTAGACTTTATAGAAAATTTTACTTCTTTGCAGATTAATAAGGAAAAACGCAATGCTAGGAAGGAAGAAAAGAAAGCGGAGCGTAACGTTGATGAACTACCGGCGTTTACAAATGAGTTTTTGGAAGAATTAGATAGTTACAAAGCTATGCTCGGATACTTTAACAAGTTTATGCCGTCTGCCATAATTACTATTGGTTACGGCGCTTTCCAAGAAGCTATAGCTACAAGAGATTATATTAATTCTAAAGTTAAGGTAATAAATTACGTTGATGATTATACTCTTAACAAAATGTTAGTTACTCCGTATATGGACGGTTATATAGTAGAAAATCTACCCATAAAAAAGGAATTGATTGCGCTTGGTGTAGATGCGAGCAAAATAGCCGTTTCTGCTTTGCCTATAGAAAGCAAGTATTATGACAAAGACGAAATATTTGGTAATTTTAGGCTAGTTTCAAACGATACTCGTCCGACCTTTTTGTATTTAGCAAAAAGTGAAAAAGTCGACCATAAGAAAAACATAAACGCGCTCAAAAAGTTTGAAGACAAAGTAAATATAGTTGTATACGCCGGACATAATCGAGAGAGTTATAAGTATGCGTTAAAGGAAGGCCTAAATGCTTTCAACGAAGGTGTTTCTCTTCCTATGCTTTATGATAGGGCGGACGTAATACTAACAACCGGCGCAAGTTATGAAATATCGGTGGCAAGAGTTTTCGGTAAGATTATTGGCGTCATGGGAAGCGATTTAGCAATGGAAAAACGCAACCTGAAATATCTAAATAGCGTGGTTGCGGATTGCAGTGATAATCGTAAACTAAAAGGGTTTGTAGAAAGCTATCCGTCGGGAGAGCATTACTACTCTTTATCGCTTAGGGCGAAAGTCATAACTCGTCCCGACGTATTGGGCGCTTTGGAAAAACTGGATTGCTAGTCTTCTAGTCTGCCACTTTCAAACATATGAGCTAAACGGGATTCCTTCATGTCGGTTTGGGGAATCCATTTTTCTATTATTAGATAAGATAGGGCGTGTAGGGTAAATGCGACGCCACAAGCAAGCATTGTCCAACCAAAATTGTAATTTAGACTAATTTCTTCGCTTCCAATTTGTACTAATAGGTTAGCTAGTAGCATGCCTATTACGCTACTTAGGAAAGAGTACTTACCATTTCTTGTAATCATAAACAATAGTATACCGCTAACGAGAGCATAAACCCAGTTGGTGGTAGCAAAGAATTCGTTACCGGTCAAGTTTGCAATTCTACTTACTGCGTAAATTAGACCACCGGTTATAAGACCAAGCGCCATTGCCGTCATACTTGTGGAAAGTTTTCCAAGTATGAAAAAGCAAATAAAAATGCCTATATAGAATACTAGCGTACCAACGCTAAAACTAAATGCGCCTGCATCAATTACGGGGATAAAGTTAAGACCTATAACTAGCGCAAAAAAAACTAGCGGAATAATCCAGTTAAGTCTAAAATCTTTTAGTATAGGTTTACCTAGTCCCACTATAATCATAAGGGCAAGAATACCCAAAATTATCATACTAATCAACATGCTAATTTCTCCTTTAATTGTCGTGCTATCCAAAGCCTAACTATATTTTGCGCCACTAAACGAAAAATATACTTTAATAATAAATATGTGACAAATAAATGCTATCGACACGTATAAAAAGATATGATATAATTATTTAAAACAATGAAAAGGACGGCAAAAAATGTACGAAGAAGTAACGAAAGAAGAATATGTGTTTGAAGTT
>JAZRAN010000036.1:0-12977 GCA_045634605.1 Candidatus Stercoripulliclostridium sp.
ATATTATTATATTGTACGCGTGCGCGAGAGAAGACAAATATTTTACTTGCTAAAAATTGCAAAGTATAGTAATATAATAGAGTAGAAATTAAAAAGGAGATAATGCGACGTGTTTGAACAAATTCAACAAATGGTTGCGGAACATCTTTCCATCAGTGTGGATAAGGTTAAACCCGAGTCCGACTTCATCACCGATTTGGAAGCAGACAGCCTTGATATAGTAGAAATGCTTATAGCAATGGAAAACACTTTCGACATCGAATTTGAAGATAGCGAAATGGTTGACATAAAGACCGTACAAGACGTAGTAAACTTTATTGAAAGCAGAAAATAATAATATTATTTTTCGCAAATAGAGCATAAAAACAATTGACATAACTCCGGAATAGTGCTAATATTATAAAGCACTCGTCTAGGGGTGTCATTTTTTTGAATGTAAAAAATCAAATTATTGGGTAAAACTCAATAGGAGGAATGGTTATATGGCCAGCAAAAAAGAAGCAAACGTAAAAGTAACTCTTGCTTGCACCGAATGCAAACAACGTAATTACGACACCACCAAGAACAAAAAGAACAATCCTGATAGATTGGAACTTAACAAATACTGCAGATTTTGCAAAAAGCACACCGTTCACAAGGAAACTAAGTAGTTTCGGAGGCTGATATGGCAAAAAAGATGGTTGACCTTGGAGTTAACGTAGACGAATCTGTTGTTGAAGAACAAAAGAAAGTTTCTGCAAACAACGAAAAGTCCGTTAAGAACCAAAAGAGTCCTAAAAACAATAAAAAGGCTAATGCTAAGAAATCTAATTTTGGCGCTAAAATCGCCAAGTTTTTCCGTGAAATCATTTCGGAACTCAAGAAGGTTGAATGGCCTAAGCTAAATAGGACTAAAAACAATCCCGGCGTTTGGGCAAATACCGGCACCGTTGTTATCGTAGTATTGTTCTTCTTAATTATCATTACTGCTTTTGATATCGGTCTATTGTCCTTGTTCAAGCTCTTGGTTGGTATGAATTAACGTTTGGAGTAGCAATGAGCAATATCGAAAATGCAAGATGGTATGTAATACGTACCTATTCAGCTTATGAAGCTTTCGTTCAAAAGAATATCGAGAAGATGATTGAGAAAAATGATCTTCAAGATTTCATATTTGACGTTTGCGTTCCTACTGAACAGGTTGTCGTAGAAAAAAATGGTAAGCGTAAAGTCGTAGAACGCAAAAAGTTCCCCGGCTACGTTTTCATAAAGATGGTTTATACCGACCAACTTTATTACCTAATCCGTACTATTCGTGGCGCTAGCGGTTTCGTTGGTCCCGAAGGTAGAGGATTGGCACTTACCATTGATGAAGTAAAACGTATGGGTCTAGAAAAGGTTCACGAAGCAGACTTCAATATCGAAGTAGGCGACCAAGTAAGAATCGTTTCCGGTCCGCTCGAAACTTTCCTTGCAACCGTAGAAGAAATTTATCGCGACAAGGAAAAGGTAAGAGTTATAGTTCAAATGTTCGGTAGGCAAACCCCCGTTGAGTTGGAGTACGGCCAAATCGAAAAAATTAACAATTAACAAAAAATGGGAGAGCAATAAAATCTCATCGTATTGCTCGTTTGAACCAGTATAGTCAAGGAGGTATCCGACTATGGCAAAGAAAATAGTAACGACAGCAAAACTTCAATTGCCCGCAGGCAAAGCAACCCCTGGTCCCCCTGTAGGTTCCACCCTAGGACCTCACGGTATCAACATCGCAGGTTTCGTTAAAGACTTTAACGATAAGACCCGTGATAAGGAAGGTCTCATCATTCCCGTAATCATCACCATTTACGCAGACCGTTCTTTCACCTTCGTACTTAAGACCCCTCCGGCACCCGTTCTCATCAAGAAGGCTTGCAACATCGCTTCCGGTAGCGCAAAGCCCAATCGTGATAAGGTAGCAAAAATCACCAAGGCTCAAGTAGAAGAAATCGCAAAGATGAAGATGCCCGACCTTAACGCTGCATCTATCGAAGCAGCTTGCAGCATGATAGCTGGCACCGCTCGTAGCATGGGCGTTGTAGTAGAAGACTAGGAGGTGCGACATGAGAAAAGGTAAAAACTATAAAGATTCTTTAAAACTCTACGATAAGAGCAAAGCATACGAAACTGCAGAAGCAATCGATATCGCTCTCCAAACCGCAAAAGCAAAGTTTGACGAAACCATCGAAGTTTCCGTTAAGCTAGGCGTTGACCCCCGTCACGCTGACCAACAAGTTCGTGGCGTTGTAGTTCTCCCCAACGGAACCGGTAAGACCGTTAAGGTTTTGGTTATCGCTAAGGGCGTTAAGGCTGACGAAGCACTCGCAGCTGGCGCAGATATCGTTGGCGCAGAAGAAATCATCGCTAAGATTCAAGGCGGTTGGTTCGATTTCGACACCTGTGTAACGACTCCCGACATGATGGGTCAAGTAGGCCGTCTAGGTAAGCTCCTAGGACCTAAGGGCTTGATGCCTACCCCCAAGAGTGGTACCGTTACCATGGACGTAGCAAAGGCTATCAAGGACATCAAAGCTGGTAAGGTTGAATATCGTGTTGACAAGACCGCCATCATCCACTGCCCCATCGGCAAGAAGAGCTTTGGTCAAGATAAACTTCTTGAAAACATGAACGTTCTTATGGACGCTATCATCAAGGCAAAGCCCGCAGCAGCAAAAGGCACCTATCTTAAGAGCGTAGTTCTTAGCTCTACCATGGGCCCCGGCGTTAAAGTTACCTACAAGCAAAACGTATAATTCGTTTGACAAGGTAATTTAGAAAGTATATAATATACAAGAACTTAATAAATAATATTCCTTCCCAGACCGCATGTGGAAACTTAAATCTCTTTTGGGAGCATGCGCAGAAGAAACAACGTCATTAGATTACAATTCGTTTGTAGTTTTTAGGCTCCGTTTCCGTTTGGGAACGGAGTTTGTTTTATAGACTTAAAGGAGGTAAAAATGTCACAAGCAATTAGAGAACTAAAAGAGAAACAAGTTGCCGAAATTAAGGAAATGATTACTAAGGCTAATTCTTTCGTACTCGTTGACTACAAAGGACTTACCGTTGCTCAAGATACTGAATTGCGTAACGAATACCGTGCAAATGGTGTTAAGTACGTAGTACTTAAGAACAGACTTCTTAAAATCGCTCTTAACGAACTTGGTTACACTCAATTTGACGAAGCGCTCAATGGACCTACCGCTGTCGCTTTCGCAATGACTGATAACATCTCCGCTCCTGCTAAAATCGCATCTGCAAAAGCTGCAACCACCAAAAAGCTCGGCTTTAAGTGCGGTATGGTAGACGGAACCTATTTGGACGTAGAAGGCTGCAAAGACCTTGCTAAACTACCTTCCAAAGAAACGCTCATCGCACAACTACTTGGACTACTCAACGAGCCCATCGCTGGTTTTGCTAGAGTACTTGATGCTTATGCTAACAAGCAAAGCGAGGCTAATGCCTAATCACACAAAAACTTATTCATTTAAAAATTATTAAGGAGAAATATAACAATGGCAGATATTCAAAAAATCGTTGATTTAGTTAAAGAACTAACCGTTCTCGAAGTTAGAGATCTAGTAAAGGCTCTTGAAGAAGAATTTGGCGTAAGCGCAGCAGCAGTTGCAGTTGCAGGCCCCGCTCAAGGCGCAGCAGAAGCAGCTCCCGTTGAAGAAGAAAAGACCGAATTCGACGTAGTACTTAAGGCAGCTGGCGGCAACAAGATCGCAGTTATCAAGGCAGTTCGTGAAGTTATCCCCGGCCTATCCCTTATCGATGCAAAGAAGATGGTTGAAGAAGCTCCCAAGACCATTAAAGAAGGCATCAGCAAGGACGCTGCTGAAGAAATCGCTACCAAGCTTAAGGCTGCAGGCGCAGAAATCGAAATTAAATAGTTTTAATTTCACCCTAAAAAGCAATATAGCACAAGTCGCTTAACGGTGACTTGTGTTTTGCGCTTATAAAAAGCACTCGAAATTCGAGTGCTTTAGTTTTTTTGGGGAAAAAATAAACGTAAAAAAACGGCGCGGTAAAGCGCCGTTGATTTTTAGTAGGGGAATATTATTCCGCGCGGTCGATTTTAATTTTAATCTTGGCGTTTACGTCGCGATAAACTTTAATTTCCGCATCGTAAATACCGACGGATTTTATGCTGTCTTTGATGACGATTTTCTTTTTATCAACGTCATAACCGAGTTTTTTTAGAGCATCGGCAACGTCTTGGGTGGTTATGCTACCATACATTTTTTCACCGCCGAATTTAGCTGTAATAGTAACGGTAATGCCTTTTATTTCTTTAGCAAGAGCTTCGGCTTTTTCGCGTTCTTCCTTCAAAAGACGGGCTTCTTTAGCAGTTTTTTGAGCGATTTCGTTCATCATTTGTTTGGTTGCTTCCACTGCCATTTTCTTGGGGATTAGGAAATTTTTTGCATATCCGTCATTGATTACGACTACGTCGCCTTTTTTGCCGTGTCCTTGAACGTCTTGTAATAATATAACTTTCATAATACTAACTCCTTATTGTTGCAAATAGCATACCATTTTAGGCTTTATTTGTCAATAGTAATATTTTCTAAATAGTAGTCCATACTTACTAAAAAGGAGAAAAATATGGAACAACTAAAATGTACGACTTCTAATTGTGTTCACAACCTTAAATCACGCTGTAATGCGACCATAGTAGGCATTGACGAAAAGGCTAGATGCGCAACTAAAATGAAAAGAGTAGGGGGAGCGTTAGAGCAAACCTTTGCAGAGCTTGAAGCAAGCGACGATGCAGTCCAAGAAGCGCCCGCAGTAGTGCAATGCGATGCGGAATGCCTTTATAACTGCGACAATAGATGCACCGCATCTTCTATTCTAGTAAAAGATAAACTTTTGAAGACTAAATGTGAAACTCGTATAATCGACAATTAAAGGACGGTTACGGTTGCGTATGAAGATACCGCAAGACCTTGTCCAATATCGCCTACGCCTTCGTTTGTTTTTGCGGAAATAGTAATATTTTCGGGAGAAATTTCCAAAATCCTAGCTAGTTTTATCTTCATCATGGGGATATAATCGCCGATTTTGGGTTTCTCTAAAACGACTATGGCATTGACGTTCATAACTCTAAAATTCTTTCTTTTGCAAATATTCATGACTTCGGCAAGCATACAAGCGCTGTCTGCGTCAAGGTAATTGATATCGTTATCGGGGAAAAGGGTACCTATATCTCTTTCTCCGATGGCGCCCAAAATTGCATCGATTATGGCGTGTATGACCACGTCGCCATCGCTATGCGCAAGTTCTCCTAAATCGTAAGGAATTTCTATACCGCCCAACATCAATTTCCTAAAAAGACCTAATTTATGCAGGTCATAGCCGATACCAACTTTTGAGTTTAGCGCTACCAAGTCTCCGCTGGTTGTCAATTTTAGGTTGCGCTCGCTACCTTCTACGATGCGCGCAGGGCGTATATAGCGTGTGTATACTAAACTTTCATCGGTAAAATCTAAACCATTTTCGTAAGATTTTAGTAAATCTTCAAGTATAAAACCTTGTGGAGTTTGTACGGAGTATAGCTCGCTCCTGTCAAATTCGCCTACGATATCGCCGTCTTTTACTTGACGTACGCTATCCGCTAAGGGCAGGGCTGGGATTCCGGAACCATATTTTTCCACGGAGTCCATTACGCGAAGTATTACGTCTTCACTAACAAACGGACGCGCGCCATCGTGAACAAGGACAGCGGGGGATGCGCAAAGACGCAATCCGTTTAGCACTGATTCCGCCCTGGTTTCTCCACCAAAGGCGAATATTATGCGCTCGTCGCATAGATTTTCTTTTATTTCTTTGCCGAAAGTTAGGTCGTCTTTTCGCAAAACAACGACGATTTTTTCTATATTTTCAACTCTTAAAAAAGCGCTTATAGAACGCTCTAAAACAGTGGTGTTTCCAAGTGAGAACTTAAGTTTATTACCGCCGGCACGGCTTGATAAGCCGGCGCCTACTACGACCAAATCAAACTTCATTTACGATTTCATAAAGGGTGCTTGCATCGGATTTTCCTACGTTTCCAGTGGGAATTACAAGGACCTTAAAGTAGGCTTCTTTGTCGCCGAAACGCACGCCTATGACGTCGCCGACCTTTACTTCTTTAGACGGCTTTGCGCTTTTTCCGTTAACCAACACGCGAGAAGCATCGCAAGCTTCGTTGGCAACGGTGCGTCTTTTTATTATTCTTGATAACTTCAAAAATTTGTCTACTCTCATGGGGCGATTATAACACATATGATGCGCAAATTCAAGTGGAAAAATTAAAAAGACGATATGGAAGGGCTTCGTGTGTACGTGTATATTTATATTATTAAAAATAATTTAATTATTTATATTAAAACGCTTGACAATCGTCCCATTGGGAGTGTAAAATCGTAAAATGCACAATTATACTGGATTTATATGCGCTAGTGATAATTCGCAGTAGCAAAAATACGGTATTTTGATTGCAAAAACGTCAAAATTCGATAGCCTTATTTTAAAAGTGCGAAAGGGTTGTCAAGTGATGACGTAAAAACTCTGGCAAAAGCCTAAAATTTTTACAAGGAGCGTATAAGATGTCTCAAAGAATGCACACAATCAAGCGCGGGAACGTTGAAAGAATGTCTTTTAGCAAAATCAAAGACATTATTGACATTCCCTATCTTATCGAAGTCCAAAAGAATTCTTATGAAGCTTTCATTAACGAAGGTATTCGCGAAGTTCTAAAAGACTTCTCTCCTATGACCGACTACTCTAACAAGATTGAACTTTCTTTCTTAGATTACAGGTTCAAGAGCGAGAGCAAGCACTCGGTTAAGGAAGCCAAAAGACGTGACGCTAACTATAGCCGTCCCCTTCACGTTACGGTTCGCCTACTATGGAAAGAAACCGGAGCTTTCATCGATGAAGAAATCTTCATGGGCGAAATCCCCTGCATGACCGAAAACGGCACCTTTATTATCAACGGTGCAGAACGTGTCGTCGTTTCCCAATTGGTTCGTAGCCCCGGCGTATATACCACCGCTGTCGAAGACAAGAAGAGTGGTCTTACCCACTATGAAACCCAAGTTATTCCGTCCCGTGGCGCATGGCTAGAATATATCCAAGACCCCCACAACACTTTGAGCGTCAAAGTTGACCGTACCCGTAAGATTTCCGCGACCCTTCTTCTTCGCGCTCTAGGATACGGCACCAACGAAGAGATTTTGGAAATCTTCGGCAACGACGAAATGATTGCCAATACTCTTAAGAAAGACGGCGATATCGATAGCGTAGAGAGCGCAAAACTTGACATTTATAGAAAACTTCGTCAAGGTGAAGTTCCCACTCAAACCGCTATTGACGCGCATCTACAAAACCTTTTCTTTGATACCCGTCGTTACGACCTATCAAGAGTTGGTAGATATAAGTTCAACAAGCATCTTTCTATCGCTAACCGCATAGAAGGTCAAGTTCTTGCACAAGACGTAGTTTCCGAAGACGGCGAAGTTTTCGCAATGGCAGGGGAAACCATTACTCGCGCTCAAGCTGACGCTATCCAAAACGCAGGTATCAACTCCGTATGGATTAAGAACATCCAAGATATGGAAAATCTTCCTGCAGTTAAGGTTGTTGGTAACAACACCGTTGACCTAAAAGGATACGTTGATTGCGATCCCGCAGAACTTGGAATTACCGAAAAGGTATATTATCCCACCCTTAAGAGCCTAATTGAAGCTAGTGCAGGCGACATGGAAGTTCTTAAGGCAAGCATCAAAGCGAACGTAAGCGCTTTGGTATGCGAACATATTTCTATTGACGACATCATCGCAACCATGAGTTACAACGTAAACATGCGTTTCTACAATAGAGAACTCCGTTGCGGTTTCCATATTCCTGATAATATCGACCACCTTTCCAACCGTCGCGTTCGTAGCGTAGGTGAACTTCTCCAAAATCAATTCCGCATCGGTATGAGCCGTCTTGAAAAGGGTGTTCACGAAAGAATGATGGCGGCAGACCTTGAAAACGCAACTCCTCGTTCGCTAATCAATATCCGCCCCGTATCTAGCGCTATCAAAGAATTCTTCGGTTCATCACAACTTTCTCAATTTATGGACCAACCCAACCCCATTGCAGAACTAACTCACAAGAGAAAGCTTTCTGCTCTAGGACCCGGCGGTTTGAACAGAGAAAGAGCTGGCTTTGAAGTTCGTGACGTTCACCACTCGCACTATGGTAGAATGTGTCCTATCGAAACTCCCGAAGGTCAAAACATTGGTCTTATCACTTCCCTTTCTTCTTATGCAAAGGTAAACGAATACGGCTTTATCGAATCTCCTTATCGTAAGGTTGACAAAGAAACCGGTAGAGTAACCGATATCGTTGAATATCTTGCAGCAGACGAAGAAGATAAATTTATAGTAGCCCAAGCAAACGAACCCCTAGACGAAGAAGGTAAATTCGTAAACGAACGCGTTACTTGCCGTTACAGAGATGCTATTAAAGAGTTCAGCAGTAAGAAAGTTGACTATATGGACGTATCTCCGCAACAATTAGTATCCATAGCAACGTCACTAATTCCCTTCCTAGAAAACGACGACGCTAACCGCGCATTGATGGGTTCTAACATGCAACGTCAAGCTGTTCCGCTACTCCGTCCCGAAGCTCCTATCGTAGGAACGGGCATGGAATATAGAGTTGCTCGCGACTCCGGCGTATGCGTTCTCGCTAAGGAAGCAGGTACCGTTACCTACGTTAGCGCAAACCGCATCGACGTTATGGGTGAAAGCGGTATCCAAAGTTATGAACTACAAAAATTCGTTCGTTCTAACCAAGGAACCTGCATCAACCAAAAACCCGTAGTACGCAAGGGTGACTTCGTAAAAGCAGGCGATACGCTAGCAGACGGTCCTTCTACCGAAAACGGCGAACTTGCTCTTGGACGTAACATTCTCATCGGCTTTATGACCTGGGAAGGCTACAACTACGAAGACGCTATCCTTATCTCCGAAGAACTCGTTAAGAACGACGTATTCACCACTATCCACATCGAAAAGCACGAACTCGAATGTCGTGACACCAAGCTTGGCGCAGAACAAATTACTCGCGATATACCTAACGTAAGCGAAGAAGTTCTAAAGAACCTAGACGAAGACGGTATCGTAAGAATCGGCGCAGAAGTAAGAGTAGGCGACTATCTAGTTGGTAAGGTAACTCCTAAGGGCGAAACCGAACTTACTCCCGAAGAAAGACTTCTCCGCGCAATATTCGGTGAAAAGGCTCGTGAAGTAAGAGACGTATCCTTGAAGGTTCCTAACGGTGGCGAAGGTGTTGTCGTTGACGTTCAAAAGTTCAGCAGAGCAAACAAGGACGAACTACCCGCTCAAGTTAACCAAAGAATTAGAGTATTCATCGCTCAAAAGAGAAAGATTGGCGTAGGCGATAAGATGGCAGGACGTCACGGTAACAAGGGTGTTATCTCTCGCGTTCTTCCCAAAGAAGACATGCCCTTCCTTGCAGATGGTACTCCTCTCCAAATCGTACTTAACCCCTTGGGCGTTCCTAGCCGTATGAATATCGGACAAGTTCTAGAAGTTCACTTGGGTCTAGTAGCAAAACTCCTTGGATTCAAAGTTGCAACTCCCGTTTTTGACGGCGCAACCGAAAGCGATATCCAAGAATTGTTCATAAACAACAAACTACCTGCAAATGGTAAGCTCGACGTATACGATGGTAGAACCGGTGAAAAGTTCGAAAACCCCGTAACCGTTGGTTACATGTACATGCTCAAGCTTATCCACCTTGTTGACGATAAGATTCACGCACGTTCCGTTGGTCCGTACTCACTCGTTACCCAACAACCCCTTGGCGGTAAAGCCCAATTCGGCGGACAAAGATTCGGTGAAATGGAAGTTTGGGCACTCGAAGCATACGGCGCTGCAAATATCCTACAAGAAATGCTCACCGTTAAGTCAGACGACGTTATGGGTAGACAAAAGGTATTTGATTCTATCATCAAGCCCAACGCAACCATGGCGGCTCCCGGACTACCCGAAGCATTCAAGGTTCTCAAGAAGGAAATGCAATCACTCTGTATGGACGTTAAACTCCTTACCGATACCAACGCAGAAGTTGAACTTGCTGAGTTTGAAGAAGAACAACCCGCATACGAACCCACCGCAGCTCGCGATGACAAGACTCTTGTTGACGGCGCAGAAGAAGTTGACAGCTACGAAGCATTGTTCAATAGCATGACCAGTGGCGTACACACCGATGATGAAGACGACGTATTCTCCGCTATCAACTCTCTTGATGATATCGGCGATGACGACGATGATGGCGACGGATTCGATTTGTTCAACGACCTAATCGCTAATAACGACGGTTTCGCAAACTTCACCGAAGCAGCAGAAGATATGCTCCTAGGTGAATTCCCGGATGAAGATTAATAGGGGGAAACGACAATGTTAGAAATTAATAGTTTTGATGCAATGCAAATATCTCTTGCTTCTCCAGAGAAGATAAGAGAATGGTCTCGTGGCGAAGTTACCAAGCCCGAAACTATCAACTATAGAACTCAAAAGCCCGAAAAGGACGGTTTGTTCTGTGAAAAAATCTTTGGACCTACCAAGGACTATGAATGTCATTGTGGTAAGTACAAGAGAGTAAGATTCAAAGGCACCGTTTGCGATAAGTGTGGCGTAGAAGTTACCAAATCAAAGGTACGTCGTGAAAGAATGGGACACATTGAACTTGCTTCTCCCGTTGCTCACATTTGGTACTTTAGTGGTGTTCCCAGCCGTATCGCAAGCATTCTTGATATGCCTCCCAAGCAAGTAGAACAAGTTATCTACTACGGCGCTCACGTTGTAATAGACGCAGGTAGCAGTGATTTCTACAAGTATCAAGTTATCAAAGACGACGAATATCGTGAAGCTCTAGAAAAATTCGGCGCAGATTCCTTTAAAGTAGGAATGGGCGCGGAAGCTCTAAAGGTTCTTCTCCGTGAAATCGACCTTGATGCAGAAAGTCAAAAGCTAAAAGAAATCATCGCTAAGTCTACCGGCAACAAGCAAGCAAAGGCTGCTAAACGTCTTAATATCGTAGAAGCGTTTAGAGTTTCCGGCAATAGTCCCGAATGGATGGTACTAGACGTACTACCCGTTATTCCTCCGGACCTTCGTCCTATGGTACAACTTGACGGCGGTAGATTTGCAACCAGCGACCTTAACGATTTATATAGAAGAGTTATCAACCGCAATAACCGCTTGAAGAGAATGTTTGAGCAAGGCGCTCCCGACGTAGTTATCCGCAACGAAAAGCGTATGCTACAAGAAGCAGTTGACGCTCTAATCGATAACGGCAAGCACGGCAAGCCCGTAACCGGCCCCGGCAACCGTAACCTAAAATCTCTTAGCGATATGCTACGTGGTAAGCAAGGTCGTTTCCGTCAAAACCTTCTTGGTAAGCGTGTTGACTACTCCGGCCGTTCGGTTATCGTTGTAGGACCCGAACTCAAGCTTTACCAATGTGGTCTACCCAAGGAAATGGCTATCGAGCTCTTTAAGCCCTTCGTATTCCGTAAGCTTGTTGAGCATGGTATTTGCCAAAACATAAAGAGCGCAAAGAACGCAGTTGCGCGTGGCAAGTCTCAAATTTGGGACGTGCTCGAAGAAGTTATCAAGGACCATCCCGTTCTCTTGAACCGTGCTCCCACTTTGCACCGTTTGGGTATCCAAGCATTCGAACCCGTTCTAGTTGAAGGTAGAGCTATCAAGCTCCATCCGCTAGTATGTTCTGCATTTAACGCTGACTTCGACGGCGACCAAATGCCTGTTCACGTACCGCTATCAATCGCTGCTCAAGTAGAAGCTCGTTTCTTGATGCTCTCTACCAATAACGTTCTTAAGCTTAGTGATGGTAAGCCGATTCTTTCACCTACGCAAGATATGGTTATCGGTTCTTACTACCTAACTTCCGTTAAGCCCGGCGCTCTTGGCGAAGGCAAGTACTTCAAAGACTGCGAAGAAGCAAAGATGGCTTATCAAGTAGGCGAAGTAGCTCTCCAAGCAAAGATTAACGTTAGAGTATCCAAGGAAATCGATGGTTGCGTATACAAGAAGATTCTTCCCGTAACCGTTGGTAGAATTATATTCAACGAAGCTCTTCCCCAAGACCTTGGATTCTGCAAGAGAGAAACTGCAGAAGATATGCTTGAGTTTGAAGTTAACCACATCAATGGTTGGAATCCTATCGGCAAAAAGCAACTTTCTCAAATCGTAGCAAAGTGCTTTAAGCTCCAAGGCTCCACCGCAGTATCAAAGGTACTAGATAAGATTAAGGCTCTTGGCTTTAAGTATTCTACTATTGGCGCAATTACCACCAGCGTTTTCGATATGCAAATTTCCGGCAACAAGAAACTTCTACTCCAAAAGGCAGAAGACGAAGTACACGCAATCGAAAAGCGTTTCCGTCGTGGTATGATGACCGAAGACGAAAGATACCAAGAAACCGTTGACGTTTGGGCAAAGACCACCAAGGACGTATCTGACGACCTAGAAGAAAACTTCAAGAAGTCCGACAAGTTCAATCCTATTTGGATGATGGCAGACTCAGGCGCTCGTGGTAGCATGCAACAAATTAAGCAACTTTCCGGTATGCGTGGTTTGATGAACGACCCGACCGGTAAAGTTATAGAAATCCCCGTTAAGAGCTCATTCCGTGAAGGTCTATCCGTTCTAGAATACTTTATTTCTTCACCCGGCGCTCGTAAGGGTGGAGCGGATACCGCCCTTAAGACGGCTGACCCCGGTTACCTAACCAGACGCCTAGTTGACGTTGCTCACGACGTTATCATCAATGAAGACGACTGTGGCGATAGCAGAGGTTTCGTAGTTAAGGCTATTAAGGACAGCGCAGGCGGTCTTATCGAAAGTCTTAATGAAAGAATCGCAGGCAGA
>JAZRAN010000037.1:0-21334 GCA_045634605.1 Candidatus Stercoripulliclostridium sp.
AAGCCTTCTTTTACCTTATCTTCCCTACAAAAAACTTGTACTACCTTTTGTCCGCTTATATATTCTTCGATATAGCCGTTTACGGATGCGAGTGACGATTGTTGCTTGATAAAATACTTTGAGCCCTTTCCACCGACAATCGTAACTGCAATAAGCATAACGATAAGCATACCGATTACGAATAGCGTTAACAAGGGACTAAATATTAGCATAACCGTGAACGCGCCGATTATTGTTAGCACGGAATTGATAATAGACGGAATACCATTGGAAATCATCTCTCTAATAGCATCGGTGTCCGTAGTATAACGAGCCATTATTTCACCGTTCGTGCGAGTATCAAAATATTTGATGGGTAGCTTTTCCATCTTTTCGAACATACCTTCACGGAACGCGCGCAAGGTACCGGTTTGAATATTTAATACCAAACGGCTACTGAGTACCGAACTAACGATACCCACTATATATATGGCTATTATTATAGCTATTTGCGAGCCTAGATTTGCTAAGGTTTCTTCTACAGTAGCAACGGCGGGGTTGTAACCTTCTATGATGGCAAGCGCTCTTTGGAGCATATACGTTCCGCCTAGGTTTGCGCCTACTGAGCCGATGGTGGCAAAAACGACTACAAGCAGTTGCCACTTATACTTTCCAATATAACCAAACAACTTTTTGAAAGTCTTAATTGGATTCTTGGGTTTTTCCATTTTCTTCATTGCGGGCTTTGGCATATTACTCCACCCCCTTTTGTTGAGAAATGCAAATTTCACGATATACGTCCGAAGTTTCGTACAATTCTTTATGGTTACCTACGGCAATTATTTCACCTTTATCCATAACGATTATCTTGTCGCAATCGCTAATTGAAGATATGCGTTGAGCAATAATCAGTACCGTCGTTCCCTTTAGTTCTTCCCTAAACGCGCGACGTATGCGAGCGTCGGTTGCGGTATCAACGGCCGAAGTAGAATCATCCAAAATCATTATTTTGGGTTTCTTAATTAGCGCTCTTGCGATACACAAACGTTGCTTTTGACCACCGGAAACGTTTACGCCACCTTGTCCCAAATCGGTTTGGTATCCGTTAGGAAAACTCATAATAAAATCGTGAGCTTGCGCTACCTTGCAAGCGGAAATTATTTCTTCTTCCGTTGCGTTTTCGTCACCCCACTTTAGGTTTTCCATTATAGTACCACTAAATAGTACGTTCTTTTGTAGCACCATGGCAACGCTATCACGCAAAGTACGAATCTTGTACTCTCTAATGTCGCTACCACCTACTTTGACGGAGCCTTCGCTAACGTCGTACAGTCTTGGAATTAGTTGGACGAGAGTAGACTTGCTTGAACCCGTACCGCCTATTATACCTATAGTTTCGCCGGACTTTATATCCAAATTGATATTCTTTAGGACGTACTTATCTTCGCCTTTGCTATAACCAAAGCTTACGTTTTCAAAGGATATGGAGCCGTCTAGCACTTGCTTGTTTTCATCAGCATGGTCATCGTTGATGTCGGCGTACTCGGAAAGCACTTCCGACGTACGAGTTGCCGATTGCATCGTCATAAAGACGTTAACAAAGGTTATTGCTACCATTAGTAGCGACATCAAAATTTGGTTGTTGTAAGAAATGAACGTGTTAAGTTCGCCTAGCGTCATGCCGGTTCCTTTTAGAACCATACTACCGCCAAACCATACTACGCAAACCATACAAACGTACATACATAGTTGCACCATAGGTTGAGCGTATACCATAACTCTTTCCGCCCTAATTTGCGCTCTTTGTATTTCCGCCGCCGTCTTGCGGAACGCTTCGGTTTCATGGTCTTCTCTTACGAACGCTTTGACAACTCTTATTGCTCTCAAGTTTTCTTGCAAACGACTGTTCATATTATCGAACTTTTTGAACATCTTGCCAAAAAGCGGGAAAACGATGCTTCCTACTATTCCTATTGCAATAATCATAATTGGAGCAATACTTACGAATATTAAGCTTAGTTTCCAATTGATGCTTAGCGACATAGAAATACTAAACAAGAACATTACCGGAGAACGGAACGCTATGCGGATAAGCATCATGAACGTATTTTGTATGAACGTTACGTCCGTAGTCAAACGAGTTATGAGCGAGCCGTGTGAAAATTTATCTACGTTTCTAAAACTAAAACTTTGTACTGCATCAAACAACTTTTTGCGTAGATTTCTACCAAAGCCTTGCGATGCTACCGCGGCAAATCTTGCGGACAACACGCCCGTAATGAGAGCACCAAAAGCAAGCGCTAACATAATAGCGCCTTGCGTCCAAACGACAGTCATGTTGGTGGGTGTAACTCCGTTTCCTATGCCTTCATCGATGAGCGTTTGCATTACTTTGGGTATAAAAACTTCCAAGATAACTTCTAGCACGATGAAAAAAGGCGACAATAATGTAGGTACTACGTACCCTTTTATGCAAGAAAAGAATTCCTTAAAAGATATACTCTTAAAATCTATCTTAAAAGGTTCTTCTTCCAAGCCTTCTTTTTTAACTCTTTCTCTTGCCATTGCAATCCCCTATATTTTTACTTCGTATAATTCTATCGTTTAGACCTTAAAATTTTGTTAATCTTTACTTTATTCTGCCTTAATTTTTTCTAGGAATTCATCTGCTTTTGCCATTATTGCGGGAGTACCCTTCATAAACGGCAACAAGTGCGTGCAATGTCCGTCGCCACGCGCTCTTGCAATGAAGTAATCGTATTTGACGCCCGCTTTCTCTAAGGCTATAAGCATGTCTTCTATTTGACCGCCACAAAAACTATCGTTTTGCGATGCAATAATAAGACATTCACACCAATCTGCATTGACGTTTTTTAGAATATTAACGTCTTCATCCGCAAAGGGAAATTCGCTAGGTATATGGTTATCGCGATAATGCGTACCAAAAACACAGTTGGTAATATCTACGCTTATATCAAAAGGCGTAGGCGCAGTAAAACATTTTATAACGTCAAACGGAGCGCAAAAAGGCATTAGTCCACGCGGTTTTACACCTTTGTATTCGGGAAGTCCAAGAGATTTTCTTAATCTTTCGGAATATATTGCGGAAACAAGATGTGACGCATAATATCCGCCCGCGGAGTCGCCCGTTATTACTATCTTGTTTAGGTCTAGGTCATATATATCTTTTAGCGCGTTAACGTAATTTAGCGCGAGAATACTATCTTCCGTCGCTGCAGGAAAAGTCCCGTATGGAGCTAGGCGATAGTCAATATTGACAACAAACCAACCCATTGCGGCAAAACGCTTTGCTATTCCCGAGCGGTACTGCTTTCCACCACGCACAAAACCACCGCCGTGAATATTAAAAAGCACGGGATAAGGTCCTTGCTTTGCCTTGGGACAATAATATACGTCGAATTTGTTATCTTGTTTGTGCGCCATAGAATAACGCAAGTTTCTCTCTACGATAACGCCAGGATAACGCTTATAATTTCTAAGTGGATGATTGAATAAATCACTCAATTTAAAAAAAGCTCTTGAAAGATGCATAATACTATCTCCTTTATTTAGTATTATTTTACTATACGCGAGCGCGTGTTGTCAATTTTGATTTTAATATTATATACTTATAATATACTTATTTTTTACTATGTTTAGTGTATTTTTGTCGCAATATGCTAGCGAAAAAGAAGATAGGCACACGACGTCGTTTTTTTGACGTTTTGAGAGCAATTCAACCTTTTTCTCACACTCTAAAAATTAAGAGTCGAAAAAGATGCTTTTTCGCAAGAAAAATAGCGTTTATTTTTATGCGCTAATAGGGTGCCCTAAATGCCATAAAAAGCAACGATTAAGTAATCTAAAATTCTTTTATTTGGTTTTCTGCTTACTTTTCCACTAAAAAGTTGTGGACAAGGTGGTCAATTTGTGGATAACTCCGCCAATAAATGTGGATAACTACCCCCTTGTCTACATTTCGCTCCCATAAGGCGACAAAAAACGCCGTTTTATCCACTTTTTTGCTAATTTATTAGCGATTGAATTTTTTATGTGTGGTTTTTTGTCGATTTTTAACTCTTTTTTGGGGTGGTCTGTCTAATTCTATGCAGGCTTATGTTTTTATGCAACTTTATTTCTCCCCTATTGCTTTTTTATACAATAGGTTGTATAATGCAAGTACCTTTCAAGGAGAATATAATTATGGCAGAAATTATTGGATATACCATTTTAGGACTATTCGTTGCTCTCATTGCTTTTATGCTGATAAGAACTTTACTCACAAAAAAGCCAAAGCTTGAAGACCGCAATTACGCTCCCCACGACGTAGACTTAAAGAGAGTTACCGACCACCTTGTAGGCGCAGTACAAATCCCTACGGTAACCCTTCCCGACAATGATGCGGATGGTAGCATATTCTACGCATACCAAGAATACCTAGAAAAATGCTACCCTAAAATTATGGCGGTTGCAGAAAAGAAAAACGTTAACAAATACGCTGTTATATATACCGTTAAAGGTAGTGACGAAAGTTTGTTACCTTGCGCCATACTTGCTCATCAAGACGTTGTTCCGGCACCCAAAGAAGGATGGGAAGTTCCCCCATTTAGCGGTTCCATAAAAGACGGCTACGTTTACGGCAGAGGCTCACAAGATATGAAATCCCAAATGATTGTCGCTCTTGAAGGACTTGAACTTCTACTTGAAGACGGACGTTATCCCAAGCGTACCATACTCTTCTGTTTTGGTCACGATGAAGAGTTAAGGGGTACTTACGGAGCCTTGGAAATTAGCAAATACCTAGAATCTAACGGCGTTAAATTAGAATACGTACTCGATGAAGGCGGTACTATTCTCGATGGCAAAATGCTTGGCATAAACAATAAAATTGCTCTTATAGGCACGTGTGAAAAAGGTTATGCCGACTATATTTTGGAAGTAGAAAAAGACGGTGGACATAGCTCTGCTCCGGATAGACGCACTTCCGTAGGATTACTAAGCGAAGCGCTTTATAAAATTGAAAAGAAAAAAAGACGCGCGTATTGGACTCAACCCACCAAAGATATGTTCAAAACCATCGCTCCCCATATGAATTTCGCATTTAAGTTAGCATTAGTTAATAGGGATATTCTCTCTCCCGTACTAAAACTCGTTCTAACGCTTGTTAGTCCATTTACCAACGGGTTGATGCGCACCACACTTGCGCCCACGCAAACAAAAGGCGCTCATACGCCAAATACTCTTGCTCCGGTAGCAGTGGGCACGGTAAACAGTCGCATTAACACGGGCGAAACGGTAGAAGAAGTAAAAAATTACATACAAAAAATTGCCGGCAAACACGTCAAGATTTCTTTGCTGGAAGGCTCTATTGACCCTAGTCCTGTCAGTGACATTAACACCCAAGCATTCAAAGACTTGCAACAAACTATAGGCGAAGTATTCGGTGGATACGTTGCAGCTCCCTACCCTTTTATTGCGGCGTCCGACGCTAAGCATTATTACAACCTTACCAACTGCGTATATCGCTTTACTCCTTTTGAAAAAACAATAGAAGACGGCGCCAGAATACACGGAATTAACGAACGCCAAAGCATAGAAAGCCTAGAGTTAGGCACAAGATTCTTCTTGCGTTTATACGAAAATACTTGCTTTTAATACCTATTGAGTTGACTAGTGATTTTTAGTTATCCACACCACAATATGTAGTTTTATTTTTCCCCTTAGATTAAAATTTCTAAGGGGTTTTTAATTTTTGCAAGCAAAAACTTTTTTTATTATGATATAATTTAGTCCGCACACTTGGGAAGGAAGAAAAATGAACGACGAAAGCACTAGCAATAAACTATTAGTTTTGTTCATATTAGAGAAATTCGAAATGCCTATTGCAGAGGAATTATTTCTCTCTCTTTGTTGTGTGGATAATACTTGGATTCCCTACCTTTATTGCAAACAAGTCATTAATGAATTGACCGTTAGCGCTTTTATAAACAAAACTTCCGCCCCCGGTACGAATAGCCCACTGTTATCTATTACTACCGATGGCAGAAACTGTCTTGCATATTTCTACAAAGACATTCCCCTATCGCTACAAAATGAAATTAAAGACTTTCTTAAGGAAAATCGCCTTTCTTATAGAAAACGTCAAGAATTTATTTCCGACTATTTCCGTAATGAAGACGGC
Source organism: Candidatus Stercoripulliclostridium sp. (assembly GCA_045634605.1). GTDB lineage: Bacteria > Bacillota > Clostridia > Christensenellales > DTU072 > Stercoripulliclostridium_A. The sequence continues at coordinate 6,161 of JAZRAN010000037.1, forward strand.
AGTTTTACCGTTGCGCTAAAAATTCAAGACATGACCAAAGTAATAGTCGACCTAAAAATGACGGTGGAAAGCAGAACTCTTGCTATATCTGTTAAAAATAGTTGGAATAACAAGGCTCCCGAGCTTTACAAACTATTGCACGACGTGCTAATAGAAAACTAAACTATACGCTGTTTATATGAAAAAGACTAACTTCTAGTTAGTCTTTTCTTTTTATTGTTTTATTTTATTGAGTATCTTACGCCTTCCAGACAAAATTATAATTTATTGACTCTCCGCCATCCACAAGAATATTTTGGCCTGTGCAAAATTTATTCGTCACAGTCAAAAAATACGCCCATTCCGCAATTTCTTCAACTGTTGCCCATCGTTTAAGTGGTGTTTCTTCCATGATCTCTTCCCAAAGTTTTGGGTCGCTCATCACGCATTCGTTAAGTGGCGTTATAACACCGCCCGGGTCAAGACTATTACACGTTGCTCCCATTGGCGCAATTCGCATTGCAACGTTCTTTGTATAAGCTAACACTCCGCCCTTACTTGCGCAATATTCGGGGAATTCAGCGCCCGTATGCCCACTTGCCGAGCCAATGTTAAGAATAGACTTAATCTTTGATTGTACGCCGTATTTCTCGGTTACGTAAATAAGAGCTTTAAGATTGACGTCTATATCTTCTTCGTTTTGCGTACCCGCATTGTTAATAAGAATTTCGACGTCGTTTATAATAGGCAAACCATCTTTATCTCTAACGTCACACAAAAAATGAGTGTAGTTTTTGTGCTCTATGCTTTGAGCTTGACGATCAATACCAATAACAACGTGTCCGTTTTTCAAGAAGATTTCTGCAATCGCCTTGCCTATTCCTTGAGAAGTACCTGTAATTAATATTTTCATTTTGCCACTCCGTCTAGGTAATCAAAATATTCCTTTCCTATATTTTCAGATTGCCACTTTCTCGTAATCTTGTAACCGATAGGCGAAAAAACAATCTCCATAATTAACTCTGCAACCGCGCCTGTCAACGCGCAAGTGAAGCATTGAAGAGCCGTCCAACAAAAGCCATCCCAAAAAATCGGCGCAAAAACTACGAATACGATAATTGAGAATATAAAATTATCAAGGAATTGACCTATAAAGGTAGATACGTAAGTTCGCATAGCGTACGCTAATTTACCATCGGGATTTTTATAAAAACATTTTCCAATAGTATGATTTAATACGTTATTAATGATAGCAGACGCCAAAAAGGCAATCGTACTTCCAACAAGAACAAACCACGTACCGCTAAAGATTCCATCAAATGCGGTATAGTCGTTTGCGTTTGACGGAATAACACTCGCTACAAAAAAGATAAGGCACGTAAGAAGATTTATTGCCGCTGCATGGATGGAAATAATCGTTGATGCTTTAGGTCCAAAATGCTTTGTGATTATATCCATACACATAAAAGACAACCAAGAAATCAGTATGCCCCCATCTAGCGCAATCCACTCAAGTTGCAACAGCGTCTTGTTTGCAAGCAAATTCATACATACCACGCTTACGGCAAACAACGTTACCACGGTGGTAGGTATAGAACGCAATAATATTTTTGTTTCTTTATATAAGTTTTGCAACTTCATAATTGCTTTTTCTTGCCCTATCAAATTCTTATTGAAACTTTATACGTTGAAACGTATAATTTCAAGACGCTTTTTATTTTAAAAGAAAGAAAAATCAGACGCCGTAGGTATCTGATTTTTCTCCGTTACAGGTTCATTTGTTTCTATTTGCCAAAAAATGCATAATAGATTGCTCTAATAGACTCATTGTAGTCTTTTTCTTCTACGCCTACGATAATGTTAAGTTCGCTAGAGCCTTGGTCTATCATTCTTACGTTAATGCCTGCCTTATAAAGAGCGGTAAACAAGGTTGCTGCAACACCACGACTATTAGCCATTCCGTGTCCTACGACCGCAATAAGCGCTAAAGAGTGGGTGATTTCGATGTGATCGGGATTTACTGCGCCCCTAATGTCGTCGATGAGTTTGTTTTCATCAACGCCTTTTAGACCAGCATCAGAAAGAACTATGCTCATTGTATCGATACCGGTAGGAACGTGTTCTACGGATAGTCCGTGTCTTTCCAAAACGCTCAATACCTTACGGCAAAAACCGATTTCCGCGTTCATCATTGCCTTCTTAAGAGAGATAGTGGTATTGCCCTTTCTGCCCGCTATACCCGTTACTTTGGGAATATCGTAGCCGTTGGTTGAAGAAAGAATCATCGTTCCTTTATGGCTAGGCTCAAAAGTATTCCTTATGTTAATCGGAATTTTATCAATTTGAACGGGGAAAATCGAGTCGGGGTGAAGTACGCTTGCGCCCATATATGAAAGTTCTCTTAGTTCTTCGTAACTCAAAACTTCTATGTGCTTGGGATGGTCTACAAGGCGGGGATCAGTTACTAAGAATCCGTTAACGTCAGTCCAATTTTCATATACCCTAGCGCCTACGCCACGAGCAATTATAGCGCCGGTAAAGTCAGAACCGCCCCTAGTAAAAGTCTTTATTGATTTATCGGGCATTCTACCATAGAAACCGGGGATAACTATGCCCTTAGTCGTTCCTGCATATTTCTTTACTAAATCGTTAGTAAGTTCGCTATCAAAAGTTCCGTCGTGTTTGAATTTGATTACGTCGCCTGCATCAAGCATATCAAAGCCAAGCACCGCGCTCATAATAATTGCGCTCAAATATTCGCCACGGCTTGCTGCGTAATCTGCGGAAGTAGACTTCAAAATACCTTCTTCTACTTCATCTACGTATTTGTTCATATCAACGTCGACGCCAAGTTCTTTTGCTAAATCTACAAAACGCGCGCGGATAAGCGCAATATTGTGAGAGCAAGAACCGGTTTCAAGTTTTTCTTGATATGCGCTATAAAGCAAATCTGTTATTTTAATATCGCTAGAAAAACGTTTGCCGGGAGCAGATACGATGACGTATTTTCTTTCGCTATCACTTTCTATAATGGACTTTACGTTCAAAATAGATGCTACGGTTGCCATTGAAGTGCCACCAAATTTACATACTTTCATTTTACACCTCGCTAGATTATGGATTTACACTCAAGGTAATATCTCTTGTGTTCAGGCTCTCCTATGGAGAACGCCTTTTTAGGTAAATTACCTACGTTTACTACAAAATTTACAAGTTCAGAGTTGGGGAAATCGGGCATTACGATACCTATTCCGTTGGACTCTTGGAGAGCATCTAGCAAGTGGTCTTCATTATGTACGTATTCAACTTCCACTTGCGGATTCTTTTTAAGATAACTCTCTATATAACTTTGAACGCCACTGATAGTTAAACTCGCCTTATCGGGACAATCGATATAACTTTCACCATCATTCGTTACGATTTTTAACTTACTTTGTCCGCAAAGCGATGCTTTTAGTCCGTCAATAAAGTCGGGCGTTGGGTTATATATTAGACGATGTATGGGTTTGAAGTCCATTCCTTCGCCATATAAGTTAACCATTTCTACCAACATAAACCTTGCAGGATGATTTTCTTTTTCTTCTTTCGTGAGAGTCTTCTTTAATTCTTCCCACATAACCTTTGCGGTTGCGATAGAGTGGTTTCCATCGCCTACTGCAAATTGGATGCCTGCGTCAACGCCGTATTTTTCGATTTGTACGCTTTCGTCCAAAAGTCCGTTTAGTTTTTCTATGACGGATTTCGAGTCGTCAATTTTATACCCTACAATACGTCCGCCACCCATATTTAACTCGAAATCGTATAACTTTTCGAGTTCGTTTTTCTTTTGATAGATAGGCTCTATGATATTCTTTTCCGGATTATCAATTAAAATTATAGCGTGTGGCAACTCTAACGGAGCCTGTTTTCTAATCTTAATTCTTACGGGCAACCTTTCTACGATTGTGCCTTCCGTTGCTCTAATTGGCACTCTAACCCTTTCCCAGTTGTATGCGTCAAGGTCAATAGATATCATTACGCCGACCCTTTTGCGTCCGTTTTCTACTTCTCTTTCTACCAATACGAAACTTTCGTACTCGTCAAACAAACCGCTTGCAAGATACTTATTCATTTCTTGTTGAACGTCATCAATGCGCTTGTCCAAGTCCCCTTTGCTAAGATAGATTTCCGGACAGGTTAGTCTTAGAGTAGACGGAGATTTACCTACTACTTCTTCTAATTCTTCCCAATACTTAGGACGCGCGCAAAATTGGTCGCACGCTATGGTCGCCCATTTTTCTAGGTTGACGTTTTTATTCGGAATTAATATTTTGGGTATCCTAACGGTACTCATAAACACTCCTATTTAACACTTCTTGAACGAGTTTGGGGACTTATCTTTAGTGTTTCATGCAAAATATCACGTAGTCTATCGGGAGTTACAAAACGTCTTAGTTCTCCGTGCTTTGCAATAGATATAATTCCCGTTTCTTCGGACACGATTATCGTTAGCATATCGGTTTCTTCGGTAATACCTATGCCTGCTCTATGGCGAGTTCCTAGGTTTTTAGCAACGGTTTGACTTTGTGAAAGCGGTAGGAAACAACCCGCTGCAAGAACTTTATTGCCTTTTACTATTACCGCGCCGTCATGGAAGTTCGTTTGAGTGTTAAAGATTGCTTCTAGTAGCGTGCTAGAAACCAACGCTTCCAGCGCTACGCCGGTTTCCAAAACGTGCGTTGCAATCGACGTTGGAGCAATAACTATTAGAGCTCCCGTCCTTGTCTTAGACATTGACTGACAAGCTTTAATAATTTCATCAACGGCTTTTCTTTGTTCTTCATCACTAAGATCGTTGTCAACCAGCGCGTTTTTATCATAGTTTTTAGTAAGATTAAAGAAAGCGACTTTCAAATCAGACTGATATACGGCGACAAGAGCTACCATTGCAAGTATTGCTATAAGACCTGCGATTGCCCTTGCTATCGGTATATAGAATAACTCGTCTAATAGCACCATTGCAGCGTAGAAAAGCACTATGAACGAATATAGCGCAGTCAATTTGATGCTCTTCTTTGCCACAAAGAAAGCAAAAACGATTGCAAGCAACATTATTACTGCAATCAAGTCTACGATACTCTTCAAAGTAAAACTATATGCAAGTATCATCCTTAATCTCCCTTCGGACTACAAGCCGTAGCCCCTAAAAATTTCACTATCGCCACCACCATTATTTATTGGGGGAAGTATTATCATTTTTCTTGCTTCTTCTTGCTCTTTCTTTAGTTTCTTATAGATAGTAAAGTATAGAACAAGCGCGCTAATGCCTACGATGACAACCATAACCGCAGCATATATTGCAAGGCCTACGTCGATCTTCTCGGCAAGTACTGTGGTAAACAACTCAAGCAACCACGTTGCTCCGTTATATACAAAGTATATAAAGAACAATCTATTGTAACAATTAAATACGAATTTATCGTTCAAGCATTCTTTCCTTATACCCCAATACAATGCAGTTATAAGAGCCGTTCTTAATACAAAGATAACTGCGTCTGCGCTATAGAAGAAAACGCTGGGCGCATAAACGGAAAGAAGAGAATATAAGCCATAAACGAGCCTTATGATTCCATACGTGTATCTTGCGGAAGTCAAAAAGTGCTTTTTGCCACGATTCGTATATCTTGAAGATACCGCCCAACTAAACACAAATTGCGCTACTACTTCAAAAACCACCCAATTACCAATAAAAACGATAACGCCAACCAAATATTTGAATCCCGGTGTTGCCGTCGCTTGATATTGTATATCGCCGGCAGACTGAAGAATCGCGTTTAACTCCGCAACGAGTGGCTCGGTGTTAAGAACGCTTGGTATTGCCGACACTAAACATCCCAAAACGACCACTACAACAGCAATCCAAGAAGGTATTTTATTTAGTTTTTCAAAAATCTTTTCTATCATGTTTTCTCCTATTTTGCAAGCAGTTTTGCCATTGCCGTTCTTACTGCGGTTTCTTCTAACATAAGTCCGCTTTTGAAGGCATATTCGGCGTCTACCAGGTCGTCAAGACAAGCCTTTAGCGTTACTTTGCCATATCTTGACGCCGTTTCCCTAGTCTTCCTAACCGCCCACTCCTTGACCTTTAGGTCATCTGCGAGTTCAATGTCACTCTTGCTCGACAACGCGCAATGAAGTAACCTGCGATATTGACTGACAAGCGTTGCAAGTATAAGCGAAAAATCTACGCCTTTCTCTACAAATCTATCAAACAAACTCATCGCTTTTATTTTGTTTTTATCGGCAAGCGCGTTTGCAAGTTCATATATTTCATTTTCCACGGTATTGGCAACAAGCCCTTCTACCATTTCTTGTGAAACAACTTGTTTTTGCCCCATGTATGAAACAAGTTTTTTGAGTTCAAGAGATATTCTCGCCATATCGCGATTGCAATATTCTACCAGTGTATAAATTGCGTTGCCATCGATTTTTCTTGGCGCTATAAGCTTTGGAATATACTCGCGAAGTGATGCAAACTCCAACTTCGAGCAATCGATTTCTATAAACAATTTGGAAAGGCTTACCGGCAAACTAGAATTAGAAAGAATTAGTACGGTATTTTCATCAAGCCCCGTAACGACTTCTTCAAAAAGTTTCTTTTCCCTATCTTGCGCCTTACTTTCGCTCTTGGCTCCCTTTTTTGCGCCATACCCGGAAACGTGTACTATGTTTTTACCACCGAAGAAACCCGTTGACGTAAAAGCAGATTCGACTTCTTCTATCGACTTAACGTCGCTAAAATAGTGATAGTTAAACTCCCTTTCTTGCTCCGGAACAAGCGAAAGAATTGCATCAACAACGTAGTCACGCCAATAAAGGTCGTCACCCGTTAATAAAAATGCGTTTCCATTTATCGCATTTATGCTAAAATTGACTGCTTTCAAAGCCTTTTGGGGTACTGCCATAATGTGATTATACTACACTTAAATATATTTTACAACTAAAATAAGAAAATTATAAGCGCGCACGCAATAAAAGATATCGAAGAAAGTACGATTTTTGAGTATTTGCTACCCATATAAAACTTGGAAACCACCACCATACCAAAAGAAAATAGTAATGAGCTAAGCATGGGCATATCAAGCGCAAGCGTACCAAACGGTAATTGACCAATTAAAGAAGTAATTGTACTTATACACAATAACGGCATACTAAGTGGTAACATTAGGATACCCAAAGGCTCTATTATTAGTGCAAGGAGTGTAATTGGCACCATCAACGTATATACTAGTGACGCAATAGGAACAAGCAATACGTTTGCAATTACAAAATAAATGGAAACACTACCGAAAAAGTAACATGATATTGGGAAAACGAACACGTTACTCGCAAGCGAAATCGCAACCGCGCCTATAAGTTTTTTAATTATATGGTTATCGCCTTTATAGACGTTCATCATTGACCAATAAAAGCAAATTATGCCAAACATTGCGCCTACGCTAAGCAAGAAACTTACGGAAAATAAATCTAGCGGATTGATGAATAAAAGTATGATTACGGCAAGCGCAAGCCCATTGAGTTGGTCGTGTCTAACAAGTTGTATTTCTGCGATTAACGCCAATATACTCATAATCGACGCGCGCACAACTCCAACGGGAAATCCGGTCAACAACCCATATATAAACAAAATCATAGACACCCAAAAGAGTGACTTCTTCTTTTCTACTTTCAATATGATAAATAGCCAAAATATAATGCCGGACATAAATCCAACGTGCAATCCGGAAACGGAGAATAAGTGACTTAGTCCACTCGCGCGCATATCACTCTCGGTATCGTAATCAATATAGGACGTGTCGCCAAACACCAGGCCTAACGCTATACCGCCTTCTTCTCCCATATTAGAAAGATAAAGGTTGCGGACCTTTATTCTAATTTTCTCAACGAGAGTCTTTCTTGTTTCACCAAGTTTTATTACGTCGTTAGACTTAGAAGAATACTTTACGTTTTTACTATACTTAGAAACCGAGTAACTATCAAACGGATTGAATTCTATGGTATTAAACGAGCCTATTACACCTATTTTATCGCCTATTTCCAAATTCTCCTTAACGTCCAAAACAACCTTGCCGTTAAGCTCTTCTCCCAAGAATTCTACGTCGTTTATAACGTAACGCTTAGTTTCCGTCGTAGCCTTTGCGATACTTTCTACTCTACCTTCAAAATAGGCGTTTTCTAAATTAAACGTAGGCGCAGTCTTTATTCCTATCGTTGCGCTCATCATTAAAAAACCAACGAGTAAAAATACGGTAGCTATTTTTAGGGACGTGAATTTTAGGAAAAAAGAAACTATCGTCAATACCGCCAATACGCCCAATAAAACGAAAAAACCGATAGCGCTTTTTCCCACCAACCCCGCTATAAAAATACCTAGCGCTAGGGTTATTGCGGAAAGAACTATCGGTCTGTAATTCGCTATTTTGAACGTGTTCATCTTACGCTTTTCTTATTGCTCTTTTCCCTTTTAGGGTATCAAATTTGTGCTCTTTGAGAACCTTAACCAGCTCTTTTTCATCTTCAGGCAATTCATAAAACATCATTGCTGAGCTTACGTCGTGCGGAACGTGGAAATCTGACCCTACCACTTCCAAAAGGTGATGCCTTGCTCTATACGCTTGAGCAGTAAGGTTTCTATTTATGTGGCGGGGATTGCCGTTGTAGGTTTCTACTCCGTCTATGCAATCAATAGGCACTCTCTTAGTACGCTCCCTAAAAGGATGTGCTTGGAATATAAGCCAGCCCATTTCCGTAGCAAGAGCTTTTAACTCAGCGTAGCTCATATTAATTATTTTGATGCCGTATTCCCTAAATTCTTGTGGCGTTATTCCATACACCAAAAGTTCTACACACTTCTTTTTTAATGGAAGATTATAGTGGTCCTCGCCAAGAGCAAACTCGACTCCAAAATAAATTTTAAGGCCTTGCGCATCATCTTTTATCTCTTCGTATGACTTGAAGAATTGGTCCAGCTTTTCTTCGTCTGTTCCGCTAAAATAATCGTTATATAAGCATACGTTAAAGTGATTGGTTACAATGATTGCGTCATAGCCTTTTTCCTTATATATTTTTACTATGTCCTTTGGCTCTGTCCTAGCGCACCAACTGTTTCCTTTAATGTGTAAGTGTCCTTCCACTTTATACTTTTTCATTAAGAAGTAACTCCTTTAATTCTTTAGTGTTGTTAACGATATAATCTGCGCCACTTTCCGTTAATTCCTTGAGACCGCCATAACCAAAGGTTACTCCAACGGACGTTATAGAAAACTTCTTCGCACCGGTAACGTCGTATTGTCTGTCGCCTATCATTACAACGTCGTTTACGTCAGGATAACCAAGTCTACCCAAGCAATACTCTATTATGTCTTCTTTATTCGCGCGAGTGCACTCTTGGTCATCGCCTGCAATCAAGGCAAACTCTTTATCCAGCCCAAAATGCTTTAGGACACGAATCGCTTGGTCTTCCGGCTTAGAAGTAGCGACAACCACCGTCTTGCCCGCTTTGTTTAAAGAAGAAAGTAGGTCCTCCATACCAGGATAAACCTTACAATTGAATATACCGCCTGCATTATAGAACTCGCGATACTTTTTAACCAATTCCCAACCTTCAAAACCATCAACGTCCAAAAGGCGCATAAAGCTTTCCTTTAACGGCGGGCCTATAATGCTTGCCAGGTCGTCTTCCGTAAACGTCCTACCATATCCTTCCGTGGCATACAAAAAAGATGACGTTATTGCAGGATACGAGTCCGTAATAGTACCATCAAGATCAAAAAGTATATATTGCTTATCCCAAATCTTTTTCATACTAAAATTATACAACACTATGTAATAGTGTTACAATAAAAATCGCTCATAAAAAATTCATTAAGATTATTTTAATTAAAAAATTTTTGCGCAAACTATTGACAAAGCCACGAACTCGCGATATAATTTAGCAGTCAAGAGTAGAGAGTGCTAACACTCCACACATGAAACTGCTAATTTGACAAATATTATGATAAAGGAGAAAATTATGAGAACGTTATCAACTAGAACATGGAATCCGTTAAATTTCTTTAACGACACCTTCGACTCACTATTTACACCTTACTACGAAAAGTTTGACTTTATGAAAACCGATATATTCGAAAAAGACGATGCTTTCCTAATTGAAGTTGAACTTCCCGGCTACGACAAAAAAGACATCAGCGTAGAATATCTAAACAAATACCTTACCATAAAGACAGAAAGAGTTGAGTCATCTGAAGAAAACGAAAAGGTAATAAGAAAAGAAAGGAGCGTTAACTGCGCGCGTAGTTACTACGTTGGCGAAGTCAACGAAAGTGAACTCAAAGCAAAATATGAAAACGGCATCCTTTCTGTTACCGTCCCTAAACCGCAACCTAAAAAACCCGAAAAGCTTGGTATTACGATAGAATAACTTTCGGTCCCTCCTCTTTAACGCAAGAAGTCCGCAATCGCGGACTTCTTGTATCTATGGCTACATATTTGGCTTTTATTTTAGAATTTTACCTATATGGCTAAGACGGAATTTTTCTCCCATTTCCAAAAGTTCCGGGTAAGTAATGCCAAAGTAATTTAGGAATTCATCTATGTTTTGCTTTTTGACCAACTTGCCTTTTTTAATCTTATCATCAATAATACGGATACGCCTACAAACCTTGGTTGACTCCACTTCTACGTAAATAGTAGCTTCAGACGCCCTTGTAACACACTTGCCACCTTGTCCGGAAATAAGCTCTATAAGGACGAGCATTTCCGCAAAGTGCTTGTCTTCAAATATAGTACTAAAACAAATCTTTTCGCCCTTTAGTGGCAAATTAGCGCCTCTGGACGGCTTTGTATTACGAACGTGGCTTTGGAATATTTGGTAGTTCCTTCTGGTCAAATTTGTACCGGTATACCTACCACCGCCACAAACAGAGCCTTCTACCTTTTTGAAAGCAACCTTTCCGTCTTCTACCTCACCTTGACAGGTTGGATATTTTTCCAATAGCTCATCAAGAGTTACGCCCATCCTTTCCGTCAAAGCCTTGGCCACAAGCATAGTCACTTCCGCATCTTCGTCACTACGATGCGCAACGTGGTCGCTTACGTCCACGCCAAAATCTTCAAGCGCCTTTTCAAGAGCCGGTTGGCAAGTTAACTCCTTATACTCCCTGTACGCGCGTTGCACGTCATATAAACAATAATTGATAGGCTCTAACTTATAGCGCTCCGTCGCCCAAATAATAAAGCGCGCGTCGTTGTCACAAGCATATCCTATAACCTTTATTTCGGGGTCAGTGAGCAACTCTTTAATCTTAGAATAGAACTCGGTAAACTTAGGAGAATCCAAGAATTTCTCTTTTGGGTAAGCAAGCGTTATTCCCCTATCTTTTTCGTTCTTTTCACGCTTTGATTTCGACCATGCGCCCGTGTGAAAAATCGCCTCTGGGTTGATGAGAATATCTTCTTTTTTGCAAACGACAAAATTGCAGTCGGTCAAAACGTAACCGAAACTGCAAATATGCTTGCCGTCACTACACTCAATATCAAAAAATAGATACTTCATCTTTTCCCTATACATAGTTAACCGGCAAGCGCACGCGCTTGTCGGTTAACTCCTTTTCTTAAGTTTTAACTCGGCAGTCTAAAATTTAACCTTTTTAAGAACGACTACCTTTTTGTTTTCTTTTTCTTGAACGCCCTGCTTTCTTGCTTCGATATCAGCGCGCATACGTTCATACATTTGTTCATCAAGTTTGCTCTTCTTCAAGTAAAGAACTACGGTGATGGTCATAATGATCATGGGAAGAACGGTCATGCAAACCAATAGCCAAGTGGTAATTTCCGTGGGAACTTGAGCTATAATTTCCTTAATGTTAGCGAGCTTGGCAGCCTCCGTTATTGTTCCCATATTAGCAAGGTTTTCTTGTTCAGAAATCTTATCGGTTATGTCCGCAATCTTCAAAAGTGATAGGATGACGGTAACTACGCCCATTTGAGCAGCGGAACCCATCTTTGCAGCAAGGGGGCGAATAGAGAAGATAATACCTTCTTCACGTTCGCCGGTCTTCCATTCATTGTATTCAACGGAATTTGCAATGGTAATAGTTTGAACTTGATAGAATACTGCTTGACCGATTGCCCAGAATGCGCCGGAAAGAGCGATGGGATAGAATACCCAACTTTCTTGAATGTTTTGGGTTGCAAGACCAAGTCCCAACATTACGCCGTAACCGATGTAGATGAGAATCAAGCAAATCTTGGAAATTTGTCTACGATTGAACTTTTTAGCAAGCAAAGGATAGATAACCAAAATTGCGCCTGCTATACCGGTTAGGATACCAAAGAGTGAAACCAATGCGCCTTCATAACCAAAACGGAAGTATACGTACCAAGTAGAAAGACCACCCAAAATTGAGCTACCAAGATTGTGTATGAACATAATGATAGCGGTCCAACGTAGCTGGTCGTTGCCCTTTAGAACCTTGAATATCTTCTTTAAAGGATTGCTCTTGGGACGGTTTGGATCTAGCGGGGGCAATGGTTTTTCCTTTACGCACAAACTAGTCATAAGTTGGCATCCGATAAAGATTAAGCCGATAACTACTGCAAGTACGGGGAAAGCGGTGGTTGCGCTACCGCCGATGGTTAGTTCGCCCGTGGTAAGAGTGGGAACGATAATAGTCGCAAGACCTGCGCCTATACCTGCGCAAATATTAGCAATGGAAGAAAGCTTATCCCTATCTTCGTGATGAGAAGTTAGAGAAGGTAGCATCGACCAATAGCTTATATCGTTCATCGTAAAGGTTATGGACCATATGATATACATTACGGCGAAGAAAATAACGAAATTCATACCCTTTAGCGGTACCCAGAACATTAGGAATACCACTATGGAGTTGGTTATCGCGCCTATCATTATCCATGGTTTGAACTTACCCCATTTAGTACGGGTAATTTCGATAATAGAACCCATAATGGGATCGTTGAGTGCGTCAAAAATACGACAGCACATAATAACAACGCCTACGATTGCGAACTCTGCCGTGTTAACGCCCTTGGTCAACAAGATACAAGTTAGCATATAGGTGTTAAAGAGTTGGTACATTAAGTCACGGCCTACTCCGCCCAAACTAAATGACCAAAGGTTGCGTGAAGAAAGTCTTTCTTGACCTTCCATCGCTACTTTGTTTGCAACTTTAGACATTTGATTCCCTCCAAAGTGAATTCATTAGTAATAATTTTAGCATATATATTTACAAATGTAAATATAGAAATCGACAATCGATAAAGTAAATTATAAGCAATTAACGTTATTGCGGTGACATAAAAACGGGAACTTTGGGTGGATAATATGAAAACACGGCCATTAAAACTGCAAACGCTACAACAATAGCGCACAATACAATAAGCCCAACTCTATTTTCTTTACCCCCTTTATAAACGTGAAATCCAACCAATTGCGCTATGAGTATAGACACTATTTCTATCGATATATGTGTTGGAAAACTATCTATGGGAAACCAAAGTCCAAAGAACAGTGTACAAAACAACAACGTTACGAAAGTTATGGAAACTATTACCGCAACACATCCACCGCTAAACCACTTTACCAAATTTAGTTTTTGGTTCCTTTCAAAAATAACATAACTGATACCCCACCATAATAGCACAGGGTAAAAAACTATCTTTACGTGCTCGGCAAGGCTCTCGTTTCGCGGAGCAAAAATACCAACGAAAACGTTTGGAGCAACGTCATATAAAAAATGCTGTCCCGCAGAAACTAAGAGTATAATAAGAACGGAAAGCGCGCAATTCCATTTGAACAATTTATTTTTAACGTCTTCTTTCATACTTTTAGTATACGCTGTAAATTTCGTTTTACCCCTTTATTGACAATAGTCCAAGTCAATGATATAATTTAGCGCGGAAAGGAGCAATATGAAAATACTAATAATTTTTGCAGGCGGTACGATTGGAAGTACCATTAAAGGAAATTGTATATCTATCGACAGCGGTAAACCGTCGATTCTAATGGAAATGTATCGCAAGAAATATGGTCTTGATTTTGAGTACGAAACTCGCACTCCTTATATGGTGCTTTCCGAAAATAACACGGGCAAAAATTACGTCGACTTGGTGGACTGCATTTTTGACAACATAGACGGCGGTTACGATGGAATAATAGTCACTCACGGCACGGATACGCTACAATATTCTTCCGCCGTACTCACGTACGCCCTAGGCAACAACACGATTCCCGTATGCATCGTTTCATCCAACCACCCCATTGAGCATCCAAACGCTAATGGCATAGATAATCTTAGGGGCGCAATCAATTTCATAAAGAACAAATGTGGTCGCGGGGCTTTTGTGGTTTATAAAAATCCTTACGACAAACGCACGATAGTACACCGCGCCAATAGACTCCGCGCCGGTTACGTTTATACCGATAGGCTAGACTCAATTTACGATATGCCTTACGGTTATTTTGATGAAGATGAACAGTTTGTCCTAAACACCAATTTCATCGATCTAGAAGGCAATTTTGAGCCCATAGGCCGTTTGAACATCGGCCCGCAATGTGATTTCATATACCGCATATACCCTTACGTTGGTATGGTGTATCCCAGATTCCCCAAAACCGTAAAATACGTACTACTCGACTCATTCCATAGCGGTACGATAGATACCGCATCCGACGCAGCTTTGGAGTTTTATAAATACTGCAAAGAAAGCGGAATAAAGTTATACCTAACGGGGCTAAAAAACGCCATATCTTATGAAGGCACGCTAAAATACAAAGAGTTAGGAATAACGCCACTATACGATATCTCTCCTATTTCCGCCTACGTCAAAGGGTGGCTATATGGAAAACTATAAAAGAAAAGAGCCTTATGGCTCTTTTTATTTTCCAAACTCCTTTTTGACTCCATCCAAAAGTTTTCTTATTTACAAGTGTTGCGGACATACATCTTCGCATTTAGCGCACTTTATGCGATCACTTGGCTTACCGCGTTTTGCGTGAATGCTATAATAGTAACTGGAATTAAAGGTGTTATTCGCCCTTTTGTCGTTTAGGCACGCAAATAAATCTGGGATTGGAATATGTTTGGGACATCCGTCTATGCAGTACTTACAGCCCGTACATTGTATTGCATTTTGTTT
>JAZRAN010000038.1:0-7392 GCA_045634605.1 Candidatus Stercoripulliclostridium sp.
ACTACTTTTAGCGTTTCCGTAAGAGATTACGTCATCAAGGTAGAAAAGATAGAAGAGCCTAAGAAGAGATATCTTTATAACTACGACCTAGATGAAGAAAGCGGTGGATTTAAGGTATATATGGCGTCCGGAGAAACGCAAGGCCCCAACAAATTTGCAAGGAGCAATTATACGGGCTATCGCAAAGACGTAATAGGCGTACAAAAGGTTGTTTATACCTATGTGGACGCAACGTGGAATACCGAGTTTATATTCGAAGAAGAAATTACCGTAGTAGATTACGTTAACGCAATTTCATTTCATCCTTTGCGCTCTTCCTATCTCTACGGCGAAGAACTTGACAGACACGAATTCGTAGACCTTATGATGATGAGCGGAGCAGTAAGACAAGTGCAACTCATAGAATGCTCCGTTAAGGACGAAGACACGCTGGAAAGCGATAAAAACTCGCCTTTATACGCTCTATATAGTTTGAGAGTAGGCGCTCATAGGTTGAAGATAGGCTACTTTGACGAAGAAGTACAAGCGGAAAAGACTACTACCGTCATCATCAACGTAGACATAATAGGCGAATTTGTAACTAGCGGTAGGGACGAAGAAGTTTCCGCGTATTACTACGAGCTGGATGGAAAACTATACGTTGACGTCAAGCTTACTCAAAACGGCGTGGATGACGTAGAAATCAAAGAATATACCGGCGCAAACGATAACGTATACTTCAAACTTTATACGCTAGGCGAAACGGAAACGGAGTTTGACAGTAGCATAAAGGAAAAACAAGACGCATTAATCAAGATATTCGTAAAGCGTCAAACTTTGACTTCCGACTCCGTGGAAATCGTCGACGTAGAAATTTGGAGTTTGGTCATAAACGCTCAACCTATGGAAAAGATAACTGCGATTAGCATAAAAGACGGCGCGGTTACAAGATATCCTTACGGATACGTTATCAACTCGGAAAAAGCCGATATAATCCTTGTTAAGACGTTGGAAGACGGCTCTAAGCAAGAAGTTGCGCCTATGGAAATCGTTTATAACGGCGAGCTTATAGGAGCGCAAACGATAATGGTAAGATACTTTAACTTCTGGGTAGAGTTAGAAGTAGAAATTTACGATTATTTGGTGGCAATAGACGGCATAGAAGAAATAGAAATTACTTGGGGCGAAGAAGTTTCCTTTGAAGTATATGGTATATTTGCTCGTGGTGGAAAACGTACGTTAGAAGAAAACGAATACGTTGTTTCTAACTACTCCGATACTTTTGTAGGGGAACAAATCATAACGGTTACCTATGCTTATGACGAAAGCAAGTTTACTGCTTTTAGCTTGACTATAACCGACTTATTCAAGAGCATAAAAGTAAAGGACGAACCGAGAAAAACGTATGAAGTAGGCGAAAAATTCGACACTCGCTCAACCTATACCATAACGATGATAAGCGGAGCAACGCAAGTTATCAATTATAACGCTACGGACTTTTATTATACGCCCGAATTCAATTCTAATATGGCGTCCGTGGGCATAGAGCAAAGAGTTACTATCTATTACCGTGGAGTAGGGGTAGAAAGTCCTACTATGGTATGGACGGGTAACTGTCTTGTCCCTGATTTTGTAACTAAACTGGAAGTTGTATCGTCATCATCAAAGAGCGAATATAAATACGGCGAAGAGTTGAGTATTGCGGTAAGAGCGCATTACGCAGCGGAAAGCAACGCAACCAAGATTTTGAATAAATCTTTGTACGCAACGACCTATAACGCAAAAGAAGTAGGAGAGCAAACCATAACGATTACCTATAACTATAACGACAAAACCTATACCACAACCTTTGTTGTCAAGGTAGTAGATACCGTTATCGGCATAAAGGTAGAAAAAATACCCAATAGGACTTCCTATGGATTTGGCGAAGTTATAAGTTGGACCGGCGCAAAGGTAATCGTAACCTATTCGGCGGCGGGCGCAAAAGCATACGAAGGCGTCGCCATAAAAGAACAACTTAACGTAACTTATACGACGCTCGTCAGCGGTCAACAAAAGGTAACCGTAGAATGTGGCGGTCAAAGCACGTTCTTTAATATTACGGTTTCCAAGGAAGGTCAATCTGCGGAAGGAACGAATACGGAAAATATAACCGTCAACGTACAAAAGAAGGAAGTTTATCTCGCATCCCCCGCATCAATAGGCGAAGTAGCGGATGCGGTCAATGCAAGCAAGTATTTGAGTAAAGCGTACGTTAGCGTTAAGCACTCAAACGTAGACCTAACGAGCGGTGGACAAAAGAGCGCCGGTACGGGGGACAAACTCCTATTCGTAAATGCGGAAGGCGTTGTGGTATTTACTTTTAACGTATATCTAAAAGGCGACGTTAACGGCGATGGAAAGGCGGACTCCGGGGACATAGGCGGTATGGCGGAAATGCTAGCAAAAGGAACTGCCAAAGACGAAGTTATGGACTATGACGGAAACGGCAAAACAAACCTAACCGACCTAGTAAACTATGCAAGAAAGGCTAGCGGACAAGCACCCAAGGAAGTACCCGTTAGCGACGTTGCAAAGACGCTAATCGCAACCCCGTCAAGACTAAAGGGAAAGGAGAATAAGTATGAATAGGAAAGTGTTAAAAAGCGTAATTATAGTAGTAGTTGCGTGCATTATACCCGTACTTATTCTTTCTGCGTGCAACCAAGAAAAAAGCGTTTCTTCTATTCAAATAGTGCAAGGCGCCTTCAAAGAAATATACGCTCTTGACGAAACGCTCAATTTGACTAACTCAAAAATACTGGTAACCTATACGGACGGAAGTACTGCAAACGTAGCTATAACGAGTTCTATGGTAACGGGATTTGACTCGTCTACTACGACGACTGGAAGGACGCTTACCGTAACGTACAAGGGCAAGAGTGCAAACTTTATATATAAAGTACAAAGCTCCATTGCGGTAGAAACTTCTTTTAGGTTTAACCTAGGCGCCTTGGAAAACGAGAGCAAGGACGGCTATGACGTAAGCATAAAAGCCCAAAACGTAGGGGAAGGCGTATATGCGCTACGCTTTACTCTTTCCACTTCCGGCGGAATTGCTCTAACCGAGCCTACCCTTAAACTGGGAGAAGGGTTCAAAATGCAAATATACTCTTCTTCCATTAGTTCGATGGTCGTTGTCGTTTACTCGGAAACGGGATATGACAGCATAGCGGAAGGAGCGGAGATATTTGCCATTAAGGCAACCGAGCCTAAGGAAAAGGGCACCATAAACATACAAAACGCATCCATTTCTAACGGAACAAGCGACTTTATAGTACCGCAAGCAGAATATAAAATAGGAGAATAGATATGTTACCAATCATACCAAAACCGGTAAAGGAAGAAATACTTTCCGACAAAACATACGATTACGATTTGAGCATTGCGCGCGAGTTGGTCGACGATTCTATTCCAAAGAGCGGATATCAACTTACGATAGACGACTTTGGCATTACCATAAAAGCGAGTGATGACGACGGATTTTATTACGCCAAGGTAACGCTACAAAACCTAAAAGATTTAGGCGCTTTGCCCAACTGCCTAGTATTGGATTACCCCAAATATTCATACCGCGGATATATGCTGGACTGCTCTAGGCATTATCACTCTATCGATAGCATAAAAAGAGTAATAGACGCTATTGCGAAGTTCAAAATTAACGTTTTCCATTGGCATTTGACGGACGACCAAGGTTGGAGAGCGCAAATAGACAAGTACCCGCTTTTAACTGAAAGCGCATCTTATCGAGCGGACACTAGGGGCGACGGAATACCCGTGCACGGATACTATACTAAGGAAGAAATGAAAGAGATAGTAGAGTATTGCAAGGGCTATCACATTGACGTTTTACCCGAGTTTGACATCCCCGGACATACCGCCGCTGCCATTAGCGCGTATCCGTATCTTGATTGCTTTGGTTCAAAAATAGACGTAAAGACGAGTTTTGGAATACATCCGGAAGTTCTTTGCGCAGGCAAGGAAAGCAGTTTTGAGTTTTGTAAGGATGTACTTGACGAAATGTTCGATATCTTCCCGTTTAATCTAATACACCTTGGCGAAGATGAAGCGTCAAGATTGCATTGGTTAGACTGTCCCGATTGCCAAAAGGTTATGGAAGAAAACGGGCTAAAAGACGAAGACGAATTGCAAGCGCATTTTATGGCTAAACTTGCATCCTACTGCCTAGAAAACGGAAAAACGGTAATAAATTGGAACGATGGTATGGTGGGAGAAAACGTTCACGAAAGCATAATAGTCCACTATTGGCAAGGCGCTCCCGTAAATAAAGCTGCGGCAATAAGAGAGATAAATCGTGGCAAAAAAGGTATAATTAGTCCGTTTTTTAGCTATTATTTAGATTATCCGTACGGACTTACTTCTCTAAAAAAGGCATTTAGCCTTGACCCCGTCATAGAAGGCGTGGAAAAACCCGAAAACATACTCGGCGTAGAAGCGCCTTTGTGGTGTGAATACGTCAAAAACGACGACGATATAGACCGTCAAACCTTCCCGAGATTGCTTGCCGTTGCGGAGCGTGGTTGGAGCCCTTATCACGATGACTACGAAGATTTCCACGCGCGTGTTAAATATAACTATAAGATATTTGACAACTTAGGTATCAAGTGTGATAGAATAGAAAACACTAATCCCGGCATATTCAAGAAGGTAGCAAGCCTACTAAAATTCTTTGGAAACGCTTGGGATAAGACGCAACTCCAAAATATGAAAAACGTTGCCGAAAACAAAAAGAGATTGAACAAAAAGTACGGCAATCAATAGACGCAATTAAACCACGTTAAATAAAAAATAAAAAAATAAAGACATATACGTATTTGTGAGGTAAAAATGAAACAATTTTTCACAAGTGAAGTAGAAGAAGTCATAAAAGAGTTGGAAACCAGTGAATCCGGCTTGACTTCTACGGAAGCCAAAGCGCGCCTTGAAAAAAACGGCAAAAACGCTCTTGACGAAGCTGCAAAACGCCCGATGATTTTAAGATTCTTTGACCAATTCAAAGACCTTATGATTATCGTTTTGTTGGTTGCTGCAGTAGTTTCCGGCATTCTTTCTATCGTTCAACAAGAGTACAGCGAACTTATTGACTCCGGACTAATACTTCTCATCGTAGTAGTTAACGCTATTATCGGTTTGGTTCAAGAAGGAAAAGCCGAAAAATCTTTGGAAGCGTTAAAGAATATGAACAAGCCCTTTACTAAAGTTATTCGCGACGGAAACCTAGAAAAGATTTCATCCGAAGAATTGGTAGTAGGTGATTTGGTCGTTTTGGAAGCGGGCGATATGGTTCCTGCCGATATGCGTATCATAAAGAGTTCATCCTTGCAAATAGAAGAAGCTGCTCTTACAGGCGAATCCGTTCCCGTAAACAAGCACACTAACGCTCTTACCAACGAAGAAGCTCCCCTGGGAGATAGAGCTTGTATGGCGTTTAGTAGCGGTACGGTTTCTTTTGGCCGTGGCGAAGGTATCGTTACCGCAACCGGTATGAACACCGAAGTTGGTAAAATCGCTAAGATGCTTAACGAAAAGACCGACAACACCACCCCCCTACAAAAACAACTTGCAAAGACCGCAAAAGTTCTTTCCGTGGCGGTTCTTGCAATCGCAGCGGTTATATTCGTAGCAAGCGTAATTATAGGCCTAACCGGTCCCGATGCTAGCGAAGATATATTCGGAACCATTATAGACGGCTTTATGACGGCAGTTGCCATCGCAGTTGCGGCTATTCCCGAAGGCCTACCCGCAGTTGTTACCATCGTTCTTGCAATAGGCGTTCAAAGAATGAGTGAAAGAAAGGCTATCGTAAGAAACCTTCCCGCAGTAGAAACTCTCGGTTGTTGCGAAATTATTTGCTCCGATAAGACCGGTACTATCACTCTTAACCAAATGACCGTCAAGGAACTTTATACTACCGAAGGCGGAATTATAAGCGACGCAGACGAAGTAGGCGGAGACGTAAACACTCTCGTACGCGTAATGACGCTATGTAACGATACTCAAGAAAGCGAAGGCAAGCTAGTAGGCGACCCCACGGAAACCGCTCTTATCGCATACGCAAGAAAGAAGGACCTTGACGTAAGCAAGACCTATGAAAGAGTAGACGAAATCCCCTTTGACAGTAAGCGTAAGTTGATGAGTACCGTAAACGACGTTGACGGCGAAAAGATAATTCACGTCAAGGGCGCTCCCGATATTTTGCTTGATAGATGCGTATCTATCCTAGACGGCGGAAAAGTAAGAGATATTACCGCAGAAGACAAAGAAAACATACTAAAAGCAAACGGCGATATGGCGGAAAAAGCGCTCCGTGTACTCGCGTACGCAATAAAGACGGGCGAAGAAGACAGAGAAAAGTTCGAAGAAAACCTAGTATTCGTAGGACTAACGGGTATGATAGACCCCGCTCGTGACGAAGTTAAGGAAGCCGTTGCAATTTGTAAGAGAGCAGGCATCCGCGCTATTATGATTACCGGCGACCACGCAAAGACCGCCGCTGCAATAGCAAGAGAAGTAGGCATTATCGATAGCCCCGACCAAGAAGTTCTAACGGGCGCCGAACTAGACAAGATGAGTGATGAAGAATATCTCTCACAAATCGAAAAATATCGCGTATACGCTCGTGTTTCCCCCGAAAATAAGGTTAGAATCGTTACCGCATATCGTTCACTTGATAAGGTTGTAGCAATGACGGGTGACGGCGTAAACGATGCTCCGTCCATCAAGAAAGCGGACATAGGTATCGGTATGGGTATAACGGGTACCGACGTAAGTAAGGGCGCAAGCGATATGGTCCTTGCGGACGATAACTTCGCTACCATCGTTAGCGCAGTTGAAGAAGGCAGAAAGGTATATTCCAACATTAAGAAGGCAATACAATATCTACTTTCCGCTAATATTGCAGAAGTGCTTTGCTTGTTCATAAGCGTAGTTATCATAAGCACTATCGTAGGACATCAAGTAGTATTCCTAACCCCCGTTATGATACTTTGGGTAAATATGGTTACCGACTCCTTACCGGCGCTTGCTCTTGGTATGGAAAAGGCCGAAGCAAACGTTATGGATTATCCGCCGAGAAAGTCGGGTTCAAGCCTATTTGCCGGCAAGACGGGCGTTGATATCATTATTCAAGGTGTAATGCAAACCGCTCTCGTTATGGCGTCCTTCCTAGTAGGTTTCTTGTACTTTGAAAAAGTTGGCGCAAGTCACGCCGTAAGCGAAACGATGGCGTTCGTAACTCTATGCTTTATACAACTCTTCCATAGCTTTAACTTGAAGAGCCAAACTCAAACCATCTTCAATAAGAAGGTATTTGATAACAAGTTCCTAAACCTTGCTTTCGCAGTAGGCGTAGTA
>JAZRAN010000039.1:0-9821 GCA_045634605.1 Candidatus Stercoripulliclostridium sp.
AAGCACCCTTTCGGGTGCTTAATCTTTTGTATTTGTATTAATCGATAACCGTACCGATTTCTTCTCCCATTACTGCACGCTTAATGCTTTCTTTTTCATTTAGTCCAAAGGCGATTACAGGCATCTTATTGGTCATACATAGGCTAACTGCAGTAGTATCCATTGCGGTTAGTTCACGTTTGATGAAATCTATGCCTGAAATTCTATCAAATTTCTTTGCATTGGGATTGATTTTGGGATCGCTATCGTATATGCCGTCAACGTTTTTAGCAAGTAGCAATACGTCGGCTTTGATTTCTGCGGCTTTTAGTGCTGCAGCGGTATCGGTGGTAAAGTAAGGAGCACCCGTTCCGCAACCAAATATTACTATTCTGCCCTTTTCTAGGTGCCTAATGGCTTTCCTAATTATAAAAGGCTCGGCAATTTGAGTAATTTGTATAGTGGTTTGAACGCGAGTATCCATTCCTTCCTTTTCAATAGCATCTTGGAGGGCTAGGCAGTTCATTGCAGTTGCAAGCATACCCATGTAGTCAGCGGTTGAACGGTCCATGCCGGTGCCTTGCCTACCGCGCCAAAAGTTACCTGCACCTATTACGATACCGATTTCTACACCAAGTTCTTTTACTTCTTTAATTTGTTTGATAATACCTGCAATAATATCTTGATCAAGCCCAAATCCCTTTTCACCGGCTAGAGCCTCACCGGATATCTTAAGTAATATTCTTTTATATTTAGGTTGCATATTCACTCCTTAAAAAAAAGGGATACTTAAGTATCCCTTAAATCAATCATTATTTAGCGGTTGCCTTTGCGATTTCTTCAGCGAAGTTTTCATTTCTCTTTTCAAGACCTTCACCCATTTCAAATCTTACGAAACGACGGATGGTAACCTTTTCACCACATTTAGCGGTTTGCTCAATAGTGAGTTGGTTGATAGTCTTGGAACTATCTTTAACGAATACTTGGTCAAGTAGGCAGTTTTCTTTATAGTAAGTTTCGATCTTACCATCGATGATCTTATTCTTAACCATATCGGGTTTAGATGCCATTTTGGGATCATTGTTGATTTGTGCAAGAGCGATTTCTCTTTCCTTTGCGATAATTTCTGCAGGAACTTCTTCTCTTCTTACGTAGAGGGGCTTAACTGCAGCGATTTGGAGTGCTACGTCGTGAGCAAATGCTTTGAAATCGTCACCCTTTGCTACGAAGTCGGTTTCGCAGTTAACTTCTAGAAGAACGCCAACTTTGCCACCCATGTGGATGTAGCTATCTACAACGCCTTCTGCAGCGATTCTGCCAGCCTTTTTAGCAGCGGTTGCCATGCCCTTTTCACGGAGCCATTCGGTTGCTTTTTCCATATTGCCGTCACATGCTTCGAGAGCCTTCTTGCAATCCATCATGCCTGCGCCTGAACTTGCGCGGAGAGCTGCTACGTCTTTTGCGGTAAAGTTTGCCATATTTATATTCTCCTTATTATTTTCTATTAATTAGTCGTTGTTTTCTTCAAAAACTTCTTCAGCGGATACTTCTTTGTCACTTACGTATTCTACGCCTTCTTTAGCTGCGATAACTGCATCTGCCATTACGCTAGCGATGAGCTTGATAGCGCGGATAGCGTCGTCGTTACCGGGGATTACGTAGTCAACTAGGTCGGGATCACAGTTGGTGTCTACTAGACCAACGATCGGAATACCTAGAGCGCGAGCTTCTTGAACAGCGATGTGCTCAATCTTAAGGTCTACTACGAACAAAGCGCCGGGAAGGTTACGCATGTTCTTGATACCGCCAAGGTTTTGTTCTAGCTTATCACGTTCTGCTTTGAGCTTGATAACTTCTTTCTTGGGAAGAAGATCGAATTCGCCCATAGCTTCCATTTGGTTCAACTTGTTGAGCTTGTCGATACGGGTACGGATGGTTTGGAAGTTGGTAAGGGTGCCACCTAGCCATCTTTCGTTCATATAGAACATACCGCAACGTTCAGCTTCTTGTTGGATAGCTTCTTTTGCTTGCTTTTTCTTACCTACGAAAAGAACGTTCTTGCCTTCGGATGCTACTTTGTGGATGAACTTGTAAGCTTCTTCTACAAGGTCAACGGTGAGTTGAAGATCGATAATGTGAATATCGTTTCTTGCATCGTAGATGTACTTATCCATCTTAGGATTCCATTTCTTGGTTTGGTGTCCAAAGTGAACGCCTGCTTCGAGTAGTTGCTTCATTGAAATAACTGCCATGTTTACTTTTACCTCCTAGATTTGTTTTTTCCTCCTTGCGTTTCTTAAAAAACCGCCACCGTTACCGGCAACAGCGGATTTCTCCGCGCAAGTGCGTATTATGGCGTATGTATAATACCACATAATATTTGCTATTGCAAACGATTTTTTAATATTTTATATAAAATATAAAGAAATTTATTGCTAAATAAAAAAGCCACCTTTGCGGTGGCTAACTGGTTAATCCCATCTATATTTTCCCTTTTCTTTTAGTTCCCTACGTTTCTTTGCTTCATCGGCTTGACGCTTGTCGTTGCGGTACTGCATCTTGGAGCCGATAAACAACAAAACTATGAACGCTATGATGCAACCTATGATTATTAGGAGTACGCTCGTGTCATAGGTATCTTTAAAAATCATAACCGTGCCAAGCGAAGGCGTCTTGAACGAAAGTGTGCCGTTTAGATATTCATACTTGGTAATTTGGGTAACTACTCCGTTAGGGTCGATTACTACTATTACGTATTTGTCATCGGTGTCCAAAGTAACGTTATGGAATACTACGTCTATTTTTTCCGAAACTTGTACGCCGTGCGTATAATCAATTTGATATATGAGTTGAAGGTCGGACGTAAAGTTGAGCATTCTATAATCACGAGCCGTTTTTATTAGGTCTTTACCTTCCTTACTCTTGGGGTCTATGGTAAAGCCCGTGTACATAGTAAACGGAGCAAAAACACCGCTTACTTCAAAGCTCGTGGAAGTGCCTTCTACCTTACCTTCCGCATTTACGTCGTTTATGGTAAGATGTCCTACTTCGTACTCAAAACTATAGTTTTGGTCTGCGCCACCGCTTGCCGTTACGTTGTGGGTGCCTACCGCCGTAGCGTTAGTATGTACTTCGGGTTTTCTATCAAGGACGCTTTCGTCTTCTTGACCAACAAAACCTATTATTGAATAAGTAAAAGCAGGAGTTTCGCCTAGCGCTATGCTAGTATCGTTAACCTTAACTTTTAACGTACGCTTTTTGATTATAAGGCTCGTGTCCCCTTCTATTTCCCCTATCGTATAATTGGGATTGGAAGTAGAAAACACCATATCGTAATTATCTGCATTTACGGGCAACTCGCCGGGCGCAAGCTCTTTTACGTCGCCTATATACGTTACTACGATTCCACTATCTTCGCCTTCAACTTCGCCTAGCGGAGATACGTTTCTCGTATAACCCATACCGCTATACAAAAACTCTACGCTACCGCCTACGACTATTTTAATCGGCTTGGGAGTTACGGTAAAGGTAAAATCTTTTTGAACCAAAGGTTCAACGCCGTTGATTGTAACGCTGACGCCGTATTGACCTACGTCCTTTGCTCCGCTTACTACTTCGCCGTTTTGAGTATAGGTTACGGTATAATCGGTAAACGTGTTGCCGTTTTTGGTAACGACTATGGGAGCGTCGATATCTTTGCCTGCATAGACGGCGCTAGATGAAGTAAGGTTTATTAGATATTCTTCGCTAGCGCTTGCGGAAACTCCGTTTCCAACAAAGCATACGGCAAAAAGCGCGGTAACTATAACTACCGCTAGCGCAATTACTAAACTTTTAACGTTAAACACCTTACTCATATATATTAGAATACCACAATAACTTGCGTTTTTCAAGGGGGTTTTGACTATTTTTAGGCAACTCTTACGCTTTTAATTACCAACAAAGGATATGGGAAAGTCGTAAATCCGTAACCTATGTTACCATAAGTGGATTGACTTAGCGCAATAAGATTATTCCTTGATTCTTCTTCATCTACGATGGTACCGAAGCCTGCGTATTCGCCGTCCCAAGAAGGATAATCGCCTATGCAAAGGAAAAATTGGCTGGTTGCAGAGTTGGGAACGCTCGTTCTTGCCATAGATATAGTGCCGAAAACGTGCTTGATATCGTTCTTATCCCATCCGTTAGACTTGAATTCACCGTAAATTGACGGAACGTCGGGGGACTCCATAATAGTGCTATCTTCAATCTTATAGCCACCGCCTTGCAAGCATCCATAAGGAACTATACGATGGAAACAAAGTCCGTCATAGTAGCCGGAATTAGCAAGATTGGTAAAGTTTTGTACGCTCAAAGGAGCTTTGTCGGGATGAAGTTGAATTTTTACTACTCTATCAACTCCGCCTTGGTCGGTAATTACAAAGGTTGCAACGTTACTCATATTAGTTACTCCACTATCGTTTGGATTATTTGGTTGCGACGGCGCGCCGTCTTCCGTCGGATTATCTCCTACGCCAACGAAATCGGTACCGCCTTCTTCGGCATCTTCTTCACATCCCAAAAGGAAAAATGCGCCTAATGCCAATAAGGCTACTACCAAAAGGACGGATACCGCCTTCTTTATATATTTATTATACATTATAATATAAGGGCTAGTCTTCTACGGGAGTGCCGTCTGCGTGCATTCCGAATTGCTCAACGTACATTGCGTCGAACGCATCAAAAGCCTTATCAAGTTCTGCATCGTCATCAATAGGTAGGAACTTTTCTTCGCCGTTTTCATCAAACTCTACGCGGTTGACTAGTAGGTCGCCTTCTTCAAAGCCTTCTACGTCTTCTACGGGCTCTAGGTAGGCGTAAGTTTCGCCGTCTACTTCTAGCATAGCAAGGAGTGAAAACTCTACTTCTTCACCGGTTTCTTCGTTCAAAAGGACGATTACTTCTTCCTCTTCTGCGATTTCTTCTATTTCGTTTCTTAAGTCTTTTTTGTCTGCCATTTTTATATCTCCTTAATAGTTAATTTTATCTAAATAGGACTGCAATATTATGGTTGCAGCAACCTTATCGATTACTTGTTTGCGTTTTTCTCTCCTTACTCCGCCTTGTATGAGCATTCTTTCCGCTTGTACGGTAGTAAGTCTTTCGTCTTGGAATACTATTTTGCGCTCGCCTACGTATTCCTTTAATTCATCGGCAAATTGACGGGTTATAACAACTCTATCACCTTCCGTGCCGTCCATATTGACGGGAAGTCCTACAACTATGGTATCAACTTGATTTTTTACGCAAAAATCAGCGATATATTGGTAGTCTTTCTCTCCACCTTTACGAGTATAGGTTTCGTAACCGGACGCAATAATGCCCATAATATCGCTTGTTGCAAATCCAATTCTTACGTCGCCTACGTCCAAAGCTAGTTTTCTCATCCGCCTATTCTCCTAAATAATTCTTCTGCGTTAAATAACCTTTTGATATATATTGCTAGTATCACAACGGGCGCGACTATGCAAATTAGATGATAAATTGCAAGCGTTAACGTCATATCCAAGTTAAGCGCCGTCCTAAATACCGCAAGCATAATGCCGATTATCATATATACAAACGATAGTCCAACGTACAATAACATTGGTTTTGCTACTTTTAGGTTATTTCTTGTTATTTCGTTTATATTCGTCCAATTTAAGTTGGGATTCTTTAGGTCGCTATATAGACCTATCGCGCTAAACGAAAGTCCCGACGTTAGCGCTTGTAGTGGTAAACCTATTATCGTAACCGCATTTTTTATACCGCTTGCAAGCGGATATCCTATCATTATTACCACGCTTGCTATAACGCTTATAGCCGATGCGAATATAAACTTAGTCTTTACGATATCTTTGATGGCTATCGGCAAAGATTTTATCATATAAAGGTTCTTGCCTTCAAGCGAAAATCCTATGAAAGCAAAAGGATTTCCAACCGCAGTTAGCAAAGATACCATATACGTTGCAAGAGCAACTACAAACAACTCTGCGTCCATCTCTTCGCCCATATCCATATCCGCCTTAAAAGCCGTATTCATAAAGAATATTGCTACTATCGGCATAAGAGTTGTAAGTAGCACGCTGACGAAAAGCGACGGAGTGTGCAAAAGCGTATTGAAGTCTTTGTGCAAATAACTCTTTATTGGCGATTTATTCTCGTTTGCGCTACTTTTTAACTTTTTTGCGCCCTTATACTCGCCTTCTCCGCCCTTTATCGTTGCCTTCTTATAGAAATAAACCGATATTCCTATAGCAATAGCGAGCGCTACGCAAACTCCGGCAAAATATATTAGAATATTTACTATCGCATTATTGCCCATCATTGCGCTTACCAGCGGATAGTTGAATATGGTTACTTTCTTTAAGTTAACGAATATTCCTATCGCATTATTATCAAGCGCTCCGCTTTCCCCAATTGAAGAAGTACCCATTACAACGGGGAAATAGATAGCAAAAAACGCAAGATATCCAACAGCGGTTACTATTGACGTACCCAACGACTTCTTTTTTAGGTTTGATACGAGTAGCATTATAGGTTGCGTTATAAGGCTTGCGAGCAACAACGGGAGCGCAGGAATAAGTAAGAAATTTACTATTTCCACAAGGAAAAACGTCCAATTTATGCCATATCCGTTTTGCATTAGCACTACGCCCGACGCAGTTACCATAGGAATATATACGACTCCGGCAAATAGTAATTCGCCAAGATACGTCAAGGTAAATTTTGCGCTAAATACAACGCCTTCTTCAAAGGGTAAAGAGTTTAGTAACGCGTTATCCTTGGAAGAATATAGGTTAGATATTAGCGACGCAATACCAAAAAACGTTACGCTAAGTTGAGCAAGCGCAATAAATCCGTATTGAAGTTCTTCTACGGTACCCGAATTTATGGACGCAATCGTTAACTCTATGCCCATAATAACGAGATAGGCAAGCACGCTACATATACCGAATAGCGCAAGCAAGACTACCCCTACCGTACCTAACTTCTTTATGCCCCTAATCTTGTTTACCCTTTCGTTTTTGAAAGACGACTTTAGGGTATTGGTTAGGAGTGTTTTAAGTAAGGTAGCATATTGAGTTAACGCAACCTTAAAATTCATTAGATACTCCCCCTATCCGTAAGTTTTAGGAAGAGTTCTTCTAGGTTTTCTTTCTTTTCCTTTAACTCTTGCATATCGCAAACGGCTATTAACTTGCCGTCGTCTATGATTGCGACTCTTGTGCATACCTTTTCTACGACGTCAAGAACGTGGGAAGAGAAAAATACCGTTTTTCCTTCGCTTGCGAGCTTTGCCATAATTTGTTTTAGGTTGAAAGCTCCTTCCGGGTCCAATCCCGTCATAGGCTCGTCAAGTATGAAAACTTCCGGTGAGTGAGCAAGAGTTGCAATTAGGCTTATCTTTTGCTTCATTCCGTGCGAGTATGAAGAAACGGACTCGTCAAGATGCGAAGTCATCTCGAATATTTCGGCGTATTCTTTGATTTTTGTTTCCCTTTCTTCCTTTTCTACTTGGAAGATATCCAAAATGAAGTTGACGTATTGCCTACCGCTGAGTCCTTCGTATAGGAAATGCTCGTCGGCAACGTAGCCAATCTTCTTTTTTGCGTTTATGGAATCGGTTTTTACGTCCGAGCCGTTTATTACGATGCTACCTTCTTCATAGTCAAGTATTCCCGTAATGCACTTTATGGTCGTGGACTTTCCTGCCCCGTTAGGTCCTAAAAAACCAAATATTTCGCCGTCGGCGACGGTAAAAGAGAGATTATCAACCGCTCTTTTACCACTCGCTCGATAGGTTTTAGAAAAGTTTTTAATTTCTATCATTTAATTTTAGTAGTTTTTCTTTTCTACTTCAAAATATGCTCTGGGGTGAGCGCATACGGGACAAAGTTCGGGAGCTTGTACGCCAAAGTGGATGTGTCCGCAGTTACGGCAACGCCATTCGCCTGCAACTTCCTTCTTGAATACGGTACCGTTTTCTACGTTTGCTGCAAGAGCGCGATAACGTTCTTCGTGGGTCTTTTCTACTGCTGCAACTGCTCTAAATCTAGCAGCAAGTTCGATAAATCCTTCTTCTTCCGCTACGTCGCCGAAAACTCTGTACATTTCGGTCCATTCTTCGTTTTCACCTGCTGCTGCAGCGAGAAGGTTTTCCATAGTAGAGCCGATTCCACCAAGTTCTTTGAACCATAGCTTTGCGTGTTCTTTTTCATTGAGAGCGGTTTCTTGGAAGATTGCTGCTATTTGTTCATAGCCTTCCTTCTTTGCCTTAGATGCAAAGTAATCGTACTTGTTGCGAGCTTGAGATTCGCCTGCAAATGCGTACCAAAGATTTTGTTCGGTCTTGCTTCCTTTTAGTTCTGCCATTGTTGTTCTCCTTTAATGGTTATTTATTATTTTTGTTAGCGTCCTTGGGGACGACTATATTTCTTTCTCTGCCGTTATTGGACGGAACGTAAAACCTTACGTTGCCAAGGCTTTCCGGTAGGTATCTTTGCTCTACCCATCCGCCTTCATAATCGTGGGGATACTTGTAGCCGGTAACCTTTTCCGTCTTATAGTTAGCGTCACGCAAATAATACGGTATGGTTTGGTCATCCGCATTTTTGCTTTCGTCATCCGCAGAATACATTGCGGTAACTACGGAATTGGACTTAGGCGCCAAGCAAACGTATATGATTGCTTCCGTTAGCGGTATTCTACCTTCGGGAAGACCAAGTTTTTCCATTGCGTGAAGAGCGTTCATAGCAATAGTTAGCGCGTATGGGTCCGCCATACCTACGTCTTCCGCGCTATGTACTACGAGCCTACGGCAAACGAGCATCGGGTCGCATCCTGCGTTAAGAAGTCGCATTGCGTAATATATTGCGGCATCGGGGTCGGAACCACGCAAAGACTTGCAAAAGGCCGATATTATGTCGTAATAAAGGCTTTCATCTACGCTGAGCGCCCTTCTTTGCGCTACTTCTTCCGCAACACTTAGGTCTACTACTATCTTGCCTTCCTTGTTCGGCGCAGTAGTTATAACCGCAAGTTCAAGAGCGTTGAGAGCCGTCCTTAAATCTCCGTTACTTACCCACGATATGTGGTTTAACGCATCGGGAGTAACTTCCGCATTATAATTGAGCAGTCCGTCGGGCGCAGTTAAGGCTCTGCTTAGTCCGTATTTGATATCGTTTTGGGTTAGCGGTTTGAACTCGAAAATACGGCATCTGCTTACGATTGCCTTGGTCATTGTAACGTATGGATTTTCCGTAGTGGAGCCAATAAAAATTATTTCGCCCTTTTCTATTGCGCTAAGGACGCAGTCGCTTTGCGCCTTTGACCAACGATGACATTCGTCCAAGAAAAGATATGTGCGAGTGCCGTAAAGAGAAAGTCTGTTTTTTGCATCGTCTATTACCTTTTTGGCGTCCGCAACACCGCTTGATACGGCGTTAAGGTACGCGTAAGCGGCGCCCGTGGACTCCGCTATAATGTTAGCAAGCGTAGTTTTTCCCGTTCCGGGCGGGCCGTAAAAGATGCAACTGCCGAGCCTGTCGGCTTCTATTGCCCTTCTCAAAAGCGAACCCTTGTATATGAGATGAGATTGACCGATAAAGTCTTCTATTTTTTTGCATCTCATCCTTTCGCTAAGGGGCGCCATTGACTTTCTGTTCATTTCGAATAAATCCATACGCATATCTTAACACGCGCGTAATAAAATGTCAATGAGTATATTTATTCTTTCGCTATCGTTGACATATTTTCATCAAAGTGATAAACTATTTTTAGTTAGTCAGACGGCTGCACTACGTGTGAGGAAAGTCCGAGCA
>JAZRAN010000040.1:0-17056 GCA_045634605.1 Candidatus Stercoripulliclostridium sp.
TACAATATGGTAGGCATCTACCCAGCTTGGACGAGTTTGGGTTCCCTTTAGGAAAATATTAGCGCCCAAGAACGGGAAGTTTGCTTCTCCGTTTGCTTGATTGCCGTCTTTATACGCAGCAATTTTATCTAGTCCCCAATCGAACTCGTGGTTGCCTAGGACGAAGCAATCCAATTCCATTGCGTTAAAGGCTTCTACCAACGCAAGTCCATAGGTTTCGCCACTTACGTAAGAGCCTTGGAAGGCGTCTCCGTTATGAATAAAAATTTGGTCGCCCTTTTGATTTTTTAGAGAACTAATCAAACTATCCACGCGACCAATGGAGTATCCTTCTGCGGAATCAGTAAACGCGCCGTGGGTGTCGTTTATCATAACGAAGTTGACGTCCTTCGTTTCACCACCTGCCGTTTGAGCGGAATAGGTTACGGTGTTACTCCAATCACTCGTTAGATACTTTACGCCGTCGCCTATTGCCCTTACCTTCAAGGTCGCCCCTTCGGGAAGTTTCTTCGTGTTGGTAGCGTTATCTACCTTGAGAATAGAACCGTTTAGGCTTAGTTCAAATTGCGTAGCCTTAATGTTAATTTCCCAAGTTGCAACGTCTTCGTTTAGCGTTACTACCGGCGTTGCAAGTTTTTCCGGCTCGCTACCGCCGGAGCAAGCAACCAAGCCAACGGCTACCAATAGCGTTACGCAAACAAGCGCCACACAAACTAAAAGCTTTTTCTTCATACTAATTTCTCCTTATCCTTTGTTTACCCTAAAAGCGTGGCGCAACGCCTACGCTTAATTATCCTTACTCCCAACAAGAAAGGAGTTTACATAAATTTATATATGACCTTTACCGTCGCGCCGTTTTGAGACGTATAATCAACCATTACACTGCTGAGCTTTTCGCCATAACGAACAACTACGCTCATATCTTTGCCGTGGAAATCGGGATTGTCCAGGAATGCCCACGGAGTAGAAACCTTTGCTTCAAACACGTTGCTTACGCCTTCTGCATAGGTCTTGACGTCGGTAAAATACTTCTCGTTAAACTTCAAGTTGATTTCTTCCAATTTAGTGATAGGTAGGTCGATAACATCGCCGGATTGCTCTACTATCGCACCGTTTTGTATGGTTGCGCTACCGCTCTTTTTAACTATCATATCCTTGGGCGCTACGTAGTTGCCATTAGCATCCTTTTCTATGGTAGCAAGTCTTTCCGTAGAATAGCTTACCATAGTGCTGTTGGCACCTTTATTTGCGTTGTATTTATCAACAAGCGTTACGCCGTTATAGGTTGTTTGGGTTTCCATTGAAACCATATTGTAATCCATCTTTACCTTTTCATTGAGTTCTTCGTATACGTCGCTTGAACCCGGTATTAGATTACACGCGGTAAGAATTAGAGTGGAAACTACAAGAATTACTGCTATAAATAGAATCTTCTTTTTCATTTGATATACCCCCTTATGCCTTTGCGTTTAGGAATAAGCGAATTGCTATTGCTAAAATGGACGTAGAGCTTGCAAAGAACAAGAAGGCAAAGCCTATCGTTCTATCCGCTTCCGCGTTTATCTTGGTTGCGCTTGCGTTGTACGCGGTTATCTCTTGACTTAGAGTTGCGTATGCGCTAGATACTAATGCTTTTTCGCTCTCGTTAAGTTCATCGTATGCTTCTAGGGCTTCGCTGATTGCATCCCACTTGTCACTTATGCTAGTTGCATCTTGAACGGCTTTAACTAGGTCCTTGAAGTTTTGAACGAGCGCTTGATTGGGCTTACTTCTTTCTTCGGTTTCTCCACAACTTGAACAAGTTCTTTCTTCCGTAGCGCTGTCTTTTTCCGTCCACTCGCCAAAGCTGTGGGGCAATTTTGCTACGTCTCTCGTTTCACTTTCGCCACAAGTAGAGCAAGTGCTACTTTCCTTACCAACTGCGGAGCAAGTGGGAGCTTGCGTTTGGGTCCAAGCGCCATATGAGTGACCAAGAGCTTCTACTTCGCGAGTTTCGCCAGTTCCACAATTGGAGCAAGTTCTGCTTTCTTCGCCTTCTTCTTCGCAAGTAGGAGCGGTGGTTTCTTCCCAAGCGCTAAATGCGTGAGTGGTAACGGGAATTTCTTCTACGTTAATAACTTCACCGCATTCTTCACACTCGGTGTGCCTGCTACCCTTTTGGTTGCAGGTTGCTTGACTATCTATTATCCAATCGCTTTCTACGTGATTGCCTCCGTCTTCTTGCGCACCGTAAACGATGGTTATTTCTTCTATATAGACCGCATTAGTGCTTGCATATACTATTGCAAAATATTGGTCGGTTGTGTTGACGTCCAACTTTCCGCCCGCAAGCGTAGAAGTGAGCGTGCCACGATTGGTTCCGCCGGTAGGCTCACCGCTTGACAATGCGGTAAACGGAGTCGTAGAAGTCAAAATCTTCCAGTTTTTATCACCCGTGGTTTGAGAACTATTCTTTATGCTAATGGAAATTATGCCACCGCTTAAAGCAGTAGAGTTGAATATATATTTACACGATTTGCTACTATTCATTTGAATTGCGGTAGCGTGAGTAGGCGTCATATACGCTTGTCCGCTAATGCCACCGTCACTCCAAGTTACCCACGAATATGCGCTACCGCCTGCAAAGTCGGAGCGAGTAATCGTCAAGGTTTTTGCAACGCCTTGCTTTACGGTAATTCCGCTAATGGTTTTTTCCAAGTTACCGTATTTACAAATTACGGTCGTGCTTCCTTGCGCGAGCGCTTCCGTCCTTGCGGTGCCGTCTAGCCACGCGCAATCGTCGTTATCTAATACAATGGTAGAGTTATCCGTATAAGTTGCGGTTACGGTAATCCCTATAGGATTAAAGGTTTCACCTGCGGTGTAGGTTGTTTTGACGGGCGCTCCGCTAATAGTAATGGAAGAAACCGCCTTTACGTTAACGGTTGCGGTTGCCTTAACGCTACTATCAACGGCGCTCGTTGCAGTAATGGTTGCAGTACCTGCGGAAACTGCGGTAACTTTTCCTGCGTTTACGGTTGCAACGCTAGTGTTGGACGAAGTCCAAGTTATAGAATTGCTTGCGTCTGATGGAGATACGGTTGCAGTAAGAGTTTGCGTTCCGCCTGCAACTAGATTGAGAGTCGTTTGAGAAAGAGAAATGCTCGTGGGCTTGGTAACGGTTGAGCCACTTCCACCACCACCTACGCTATCGTCAAGATAGCTACCATATTGGCTTACTACGTTTTTGAGCGTAGCGTTATAGGTCTTGCCATCGTTGCAATAAATCATTTCCGCATATTCGGGGTGGTCAATGAAGGGATTACGATTGCCTTGAACCTTTGCTATTTCATTGTTTCTTGTGATTTCAAGGTCGGTCGGGGGTTCTTCTATGTGCCACTTCATAAGGTCTTCTATATCGCCTATCGTTTTATTGCTACCTGCTCCCAAAACAAAGGAAAGATTATAATCGTCTCCCCAACGAGTTTGAACGTACATAAGGATACGCGCGGTTGCGCCACGGAAACCTTCGCCCGGATAGAACAACGAGCTCGTAGCGTAGCAAGGATTGCTACCGGAAGATTGGCTTACTAAATTACTGCTGGTTTGCGCCACTTCGCCAAAGCTCTTGCTACCACGAGAAGAATTCAAGTTAGTGTTTGTGGGGCGTAAATGGTGCGCGTCCGAGCCTGCTTTACTATCTTCTGGGAAAGCCTTACCTGCGTTCTTAGGCCATACGTGTTCGCGGTTGGTTCCGGAATTATAATTGCTTGGACGAGTAACCGAATAGCCCGTATAAAACTCTATAATCTTACCGGAATTATTAGGGTCAACGTCACTATATTTCCAAACGTTCATCAAACCCGCATAGGTAGTTTCGGTGTGATGCGTATCCGTAATTAAATCGGCAAGCT
Organism: Candidatus Stercoripulliclostridium sp.; assembly: GCA_045634605.1. Classification (GTDB taxonomy): domain Bacteria; phylum Bacillota; class Clostridia; order Christensenellales; family DTU072; genus Stercoripulliclostridium_A. The sequence goes on from JAZRAN010000040.1 coordinate 3,894, forward strand.
CCGCCCTAAACGCAGTTCCCGTTAGGTTTTCGTTAAGGTCATCGTAATAGCTACCGGTATAATACGGGGCTTCTAGCGAAGTAACCGCTTCTGCGTATTCTACTGCGCCTTGGCTCGTAGGAACGAACAACGCAAAGCAACAACTTAGCGAGCAAATCAGCACGCAAATAGGTAGAAGCATTGCAATAAATTTTTGGGCTTTCTTAAACTTAATCATAGTCTCTCCCGCTTACTTTTGGTAAGCTAACTTTTGTATTCACCCATTATAATATTACAAAAACTCTTATAAGTCAACTACATATGCGCGCACGGAAAAATTACGGCTGAATCGAGCTGTATTAAAGAACAAAACTCTACCGCTGAAAATACGCGTTCCACGTCAAATTTTTACGATGACGTACTTTTCATAAATACATTGTTTGGGTTTCCTTATTTTCTTTTTAGGATACCTTGTTGATAGTTTTATCAAGAATACGCTCATAATGATACGAACGCTGAAATTAGCTTTTAGCAAAGGATTTTCACGCTGAAAATCGCACTGTTTTTTACTATAAAATTACCTTTTTTGGGAATAGGTTTAGACCTATCGTCTTTTTTAGTTTTACTAAAAGTTTTCCATATTGTTACAAATATAATAGTACTTTCTAATTGATTTTTAGTTTATTGTATGTTAAACTCTTTAAGGAAACGTGCGTTTTAGTCGCGCGTATATGTAATAAAAGTAGGTACGGAAGAAGGCAATGATATTCGATATCCAAAAGGCAAGTCTTACAAAACGTTTGGTAGCATTCATATTGGATGCCATTCTTTTTGCCGTTCTTGCCGTCGGTTTTGCTTGGCTCATTGGACTTGCTTGCAATTACGATATGCACCTTGACTGTAACGTTGCAACCCAAGAAGCTTACACCACCTATTACAAGAGAGCGTACGGCGTAGATTTTTCCAAAACTCGCGAAGAATTAGACGAATCAAACCAAGCGAAATGGGACCAATACGCAGAGCAATTCAGCAACGCTGTTTCTAGTGACGTAGCAGTAAAAATCAGTCTAGAAGAACTCCTTGCCTACCAATCAAAATACGTCAAATCACACGGCGTGGACCTTTTCCTAAAACAAGAAGAATACGATGCTTTGAGCGATGACCAAAAGGCTCAATGGCTAACAGCATACAACGCTTGTCAAGAAGAACTAAAACTCAACTACGACGAAAACGCCATCCTTATGAAACCCATTTCTTACGTCATCTCCTTTGAAGAAAAGCATGACGTAAATCTTACCGCATCGGCAAGCGAAAAGGCAGGTTTCTCCACGGAAGTTCTTAACCGTTGGGTTAAGGCGTACAACAAATGCGACAAGGCGCTAACCACCGACCTTAGTTATAGCGCAAGAATGATGAAACTTCTAGGATTTACTCTCACAATGGTTTCTCTTGGCATTTTGCTTTCTATGCTCGTTCTAGAGTTTGCAATCCCCCTATTCTTCAAAAACGGACAAACTATCGGTAAAAAGGTTTTTGGCGTCGCGGTTATGCACGAAAACGGCGTAAAGGTAAATACTATCACGCTATTCATTAGGACCTTCCTAGGAAAGTATGCCGTAGAAACCATGTGTCCCGCCCTACTCATACTAATGCTATTTACCAGCAACGCGATAACTTCCGTAATCGTTATGGCATTGCTTATTATATTTGAACTCGTCATATTCATTTGGAAGAAAGAAACGCGCCCCTTTATACACGACGTATTCGCAAAAACCGTTTGCGTCGACCTTGCTAGCCAAATGATATTCGAAACGGAAGCGGAAATGCTTGCCTTTAGGCGCAACGCATACGCAGAAACTTCCGGCGACTCCGCGACTGACACTCTATACGGCGCAAGTAAAGCTCTCTCCGATTCTTTCGTAGAGATAGACAAAACAACTAACGATAAAGATAACGGCAACGGCTCCGCTGAGTAGCTCGGTGGCGCGGTGGCCGTTTATTTATATACGACAAAAATAAAAAATCTTATAAAGGAATAAGAAGGATATGAAAGTTGTACTCGAAAATTTGACAAAAATCTTCCCTAGCAGAAGCAAGAAAGCCGGCGAAGAAGTTATTGCCGTCAACGATTTCTCTTTTGAAATCCCCGATGGTAAGCTCATCGGCCTACTTGGACCTTCCGGTTGCGGTAAGTCCACTACTCTATATATGATTAGCGGTCTACAAAAGCCCACTTCCGGTAAAATCTACTTTGGCGACGACGACATTACTGCGCTCTCCCCCGAAAATCGTGGCGTTGGTCTAGTTTTCCAAAACTATGCTCTTTACCCCCATATGACGGTAAAGCAAAACATTTTGTTCCCCCTACAAAACCTAAAGGGCGAAGACAAAATGAGCAAAGACGATATGCTAAAGAGAGCATACGAAGCCGCTAAACTAGTCCAAATCGACAACCTTATGGACCGTAAGCCCAGCGAGCTTTCCGGCGGACAACAACAACGTGTTGCTATCGCTCGCGCGCTAGTTAAGATGCCCCGCGTTCTTCTCCTAGACGAACCTTTGTCCAACCTTGACGCTCGTCTACGTCTTCAAACCCGTGAAGAAATCAGAAGAATCCAAAGAGAAACTCAAATTACTACCATATTCGTTACCCACGACCAAGAAGAAGCAATGAGCATTTCCGATATGATAGTCGTTATGAAACTTGGCGTTATCCAACAAATCGGCGCTCCCCAAGACGTATACGATAGTCCTGCAAACCTATTCGTTGCAAAGTTCCTTGGTACTCCCCCTATCAACGTATTTGACGGTGAAGTTCGCGATGGTAAAGTTTATATCGGCGAAGACGCAGTTCTTGATGCAGAAGGCGTACCGAACCAAGCAGTTTACGTTGGTATCCGTCCCGAAGGCTTTGAACTTGCAGAAAACGGCGCTCTCAAGTGCGAACTCCGTAGCGTAGAAGTTATGGGCCGTGACGTAAGTATCGTATCTGCAAACGCATCCGCTCACACCCCTGTTATCCGTTCTATCATCAACGCAGATAACAAAGTTGACGTTACCAGTAAAGAAGTTCGCTTTAACCTTAAATCCCACAAAGCTTTCATATTTGCAAAAGAAAGAATTTATTGGGCAATGGGAAGCGAAGCAAAGACCCTATATTCCTTTAATAGAAACACCCAAACCCTTAACGCAGTTTACGGCGGTAAGAACTACGACCTAGGCGTTCTACTAACCGATGAAGATATCGCTAAGTTAGAAAAGCAAGCAAACCAAACTCTTTCTCCCATTGCTAAGTTCTTCATTAAGCAAGGCAAGAAGATTATGGCTGCCGCTCAAGCAAAGGTTGCTCCCGCAGTTAACTTCGTACAAAATCTTATTCCCGAAAAACCCGCTCTTACCGGCGAAATCACCTACAAACTCGCTATGGGTAAGAACGCAGAAGGACAAGCTCTATACTTTGCAGGTGGCGCAGAAGGCTCTCGTCTATGCGTAACCAGTGATATCACTAAGGCTGTTGACCTACACGCAGAAATCGTAACCGAAACCGTAGAAGGCAAGAACGGCAAGACCAAGGAAATCGCAAAAGGCTACAATATGTACTACCTTGACGGCGAAACCAAAGTTTATCCCGAACTTACCGTAGAAAACGGCGAAAACCACGAAAAGAGAATATTCCTATCCGCAGACAACGGCGCAAAGGAACTCTCCCTATAAGAGGTGAACTATGGTTGAGTCTAAACACAAATGGAAAGCGTGGCTGTATTTGTCACCCGCACTAATACTACTTGCGGTATTTACCGTCTACCCTATCATCAACACGATAAGGCTGGCGTTCCTAGAAGATTACAGCATGATGAAAGCTATTAGAGGCGTTACTTTCGAGTTCGGTTTCGGCAACTTTGCTAAGGTTGTCGAGTACCGCAACTTCTTAACTTGCCTTAAGAATACCGTTCTACTTTGCGTACTAACGGTTCCGCTTTCTACCGTACTTGCTCTTCTTATCGCAGTTGTTCTTAACTCTATCGGACCGCTAAGAAGATTCCTACAAACCATCTACTTCTTGCCCTACGTTACCAACTCCATAGCAATCGGTATGGTATTTGCGGCAATGTTCAACATGGTAGGTAACGTTTCCGCTAACCCCCCGCTAATTACAACGGCAGGTATAGTAAACAACTTCCTAGGAATATTCGGCATAGAACCTATAAACTGGATTAACGTCGGCTCGTCGTATTGGGCGAACATGACGGTTATGATTATATATATTGTATGGAACGCATTGCCCTTTAAGATTCTAATTCTTCTTGGAGCGCTACAAAGCGTTAACAAGCAATATTATGATGCAGCAAAGGTTGACGGAACTTCCAAGTTCAGAACGCTAATGAAGATTACCATTCCGCTACTCTCTCCCATGATTGCATACGTTGTAATCACCGGATTTATGGGCGGATTCAAAGAATACTCCAGCATCGTAGGTATATTCGGGGAGACCATGGGCCCGCCCGGAAACAAAGGCGCAATGAACACGATGGTAGGATTCATTTATCAATCACTAGAAGGTCAACACCAAGGTAGAGCTAGCGCGGCTGCTCTCATCTTGTTCGCTATCATAATGGCGGTTACCTTAATCAACTTGCAAGTAAGCAAGAAGAAAGTTCACTATTAATGGAGGTGCAATATGGCAAAAACTAAGAATAGAGAAGTCATCATGCACGAAAGAGATATTGAAAAGACTTCCAAAATGCAACTTGTTAACAATATCTTTGGTACAACCCTTAGATATATATTCCTTATTATAATAGCAATCGTCGTATTGTTCCCGTTCTACTGGATGATTATTTCATCCCTAAAGACTCTTGCGGAATACAGACTAAACGTTCCCACCTTCTGGCCCAAACAAGTCATGTGGTCCAACTATGCGGAAGCGTTTACTGCGGCTAACCTTGGCGTACTATTCAAGAACACCATGATAGTCGGCGTAGTAAGTACCATACTTTCTCTAGTAATCACCGTACTTACCGCATTCTGTTTTGCTCGCCTTGAGTTCAGGGGCAAGAACGCTTTGTTCGCAGCTCTACTCGGAACGATGATGATCCCCGGCGAACTCTTTACCATTACCAACTACGAAACCGTATTTAGACTCGGTTGGCTTAACACCTATACCGTTCTAATCGTACCCTTCCTAGTTAGCGTATTCTACGTTTACCTACTCCGTCAAAGCTTTATGCAAATACCGGATTCCTTGTATCTTGCAGCAAAAGTTGACGGCACGAGCGACCTAAAATACCTTTGGAAAGTTATGATCCCCCTTGCTTTGCCCACCATCATTTCGATAACCATACTAAAGATGATGGGTGCCTGGAACTCATATATGTGGCCAAACCTTGTTGCAAGAAACCAAAACATGCAACTAATCACCAACGGTCTACGTAACGCATTTACCGAAGCAACTTCGGGTGACACCAACTTCCCCGTACAAATGGCAGCGGTAGCGCTAGTTTCTATCCCGTTGTTCCTAGTATTTATCTTCTTCCGTAAGTACATCATGAAGGGTGTATCCAGAAGTGGAACGAAGGGTTAATAATAAGGTATAAATAATACAAATAAAACAAGAAATACATTACATCAAGGAGAAAACACATGAAAAAGAAAGTAACTTGTTTACTACTAGTAGTCGTTTTGATTGCTACCGCAGTAATGATGGTTGCATGTAATCCCGGCGGTGGCGCCGGTGACGCTAACTTCGTAGTTCCCGAAGGCGGATACGACGGTAGCGCTGTAACCATCAAGTTCTACCACACCATGGGCGCAAACCTAAGCACCGTTCTAGATGCTTACATCAAGGACTTTAACGTTCTTTACCCCAACATCACCATCGAACACGAACAAGTTGGCGGTTACGACGACGTTAGAACCCAAGTAAGCACCGAAATCAACGTAGGCGCTCAACCCAACATCGCATACTGCTATCCCGACCACGTTGCTCTTTATAACGTTGCAGGCGCAGTTGTACAACTCGACAACCTTATCGCAAGCGAAGAAGTTGTAACCAGAGCTGACGGCTCCACCGAAACTCTTGGTCTAACCCAAGCTCAAAAGGACGACTTCATCCAAGGTTACTACAACGAAGGTAAGCAATTTGGTGATGAACATATGTACACCATGCCCCTAAGTAAGTCTACCGAAGTTCTTTACTACAACAAGACTTTCTTTGCTGCTTGCAGAGCTATCTACACTTCCGACATCGAACTTGACCTAACCGGCAAACCCGTATATGCAGTTGACGAAGACGGCCAAGTTATTATGGAAAACGGCGCACCCAAGACTAAGCCCAACCCCAACAAGGGCAATGAAAACTACAACTTCTCTCTTCCCACCACTTGGGACGAACTAGAAGTAGTTTGCAGAAAGATTAAGGCTATCGACCCCACCTGCATCCCCCTAGGATACGACTCCGAAGCTAACTGGTTCATCACCATGTGCGAACAATATGGTTCTCCCTATACCAGCGCAGAAGAAGGCAACCACTTCCTATTCAACAACGACACCAACAAAGCATTCGTTAAGGAATTCCGTTCTTGGCACCAAGAAGGTCTAGTTACCACCCAAGAAATCTACGGCGCATATACTTCCGGCCTATTCGTTGCTCAAACCGGCACCAAGAGCTATATGTCCATCGGTTCTTCCGCAGGCGCAACCCACCAACGTCCCGCAAAGGTTAACAATGAATATCCCTTTGACGTAGGCATCGCTTCTATCCCCCAAGTAAGCCAAAGCAACCCCAAGGTTATCTCCCAAGGTCCCAGCCTTTGCATCTTCGGTAAGGAAAATGCTCAAGAAGTTATCGCAAGCTGGCTATTCGTTAAGTTCCTAACCACCACCGTTGAATTCCAAGCTGAATTCTCCATGGTATCCGGTTACGTTCCCGTAATCAAGTCCGTTGCTCAAAACGAAACCTATGCAGCTTTCCTTGCAGGCGCTAACGGCGGAGATAGCATCGCAGCTCTTTCTACCAAGGTTTGTCTTGACCAAGAAGAATACTATTACACCAGCCCCGCTTTCAACGGCTCATCTCAAGCTCGTGACGAAGTAGGCGCTCTTATGGTTAAGTGCCTAGGCGAAAAGACCAACGACGTTGACGCTCTAATTAACCAAGCATTCCAAGCAGCAATCGACGAATGCGAATACAATAGCTAATAACACTATACCCCCTATTACCTTAATGATAATAAGGATACTATTATGAAAAAATTTATTAAATTACTTTCAGTTTTAATGATAGTTTGCCTAATGCTGGTTGTTGTCGTTGCTTGTAACGACAACAACGGCGAAGGCGCGGGCGACGGTGGTAACACTCCCGAAATCGAGCACGTTGACTACGTATCTCAACTAACGCTAGATATGAACTCAACTACTTTGAAGCAAGAAGTTACCGTATACAACCACGTTGACGGCGACACCGTACACTTTAACGTACCTACTACCGTTATGGCTAACGGCATACTAAAGGCAAGATTCCTTGCAGTTAATACTCCCGAGTCAACCGGCAAGATAGAAGACTACGGCCACACCGCATCTCGTTTTACCAAAACAGCCCTAAAAGACGCTCAATCTATCATCATCGAGTCCGACAACGGCACTTGGAACGCAGACTCAACGGGCGGTAGATATCTAGTTTGGATATGGTACAGAAAAACGGCTAACGACTCTTACCGCAATCTTAACCTAGAAATACTACAAAACGGTCTTGCAATTGCTTCCAACACCGCTCAAAATCGTTACGGCGAAATCGCTATGAAAGCTCTTAACCAAGCAAAAGCGGAAAAACTTTACGTTCACTCTGGCAAAACTGACCCCGAAATTTATAGCGGTGAAGCGATTGCCATGTCTATTAGAGAGCTACGCACTAACATTGCTTCTTACAACAACGTTAAAGTTGCAGTAGAAGGCGTTGTAGTAAAGAATCATGCTCAAACCGCTTACGTAGAGTCCTACGATGAAGAAACCGACCTTTATTACGGCATCACCGTCTACTACGGTTATAACTTGAACGGAACCGGTATGTCTATACTTTCTGCCGGCAACGAAGTTAGAGTCGTTGGTACCGTACAATACTACGAAACCGGTGACACTTGGCAAATAGCCGACGTTGATTACCGCTTAATGAAGCCAAACGATCCCAACAACCTAAAGCTCCTTAGCGAAGGTAAAGACGGCGCATACACCGAAGTTGACGTCGACACCTTTAATAACGGCAAGATATCTCTGGAAATAGAAACGGAAGACGCTATAACCACCAAAGAGTTTAACATTAGCGCTCTAATGCTCTCTGCATCCATTTCTATGAACAATCTAGAAATCATAGATATCTACACCACCCAAAAGGAAGATAGCGCAAACGATGGCGCAATGACCTTTACTTGCAAGTCAAGCGACGGCAAAATCGTTGACGTACGTACTATCCCCTTCTACAATGCTCAAGGCCAACTAATTACCGCTTCTTACTTCCAAGGTAAAACTATTTCCGTAAAAGGTATAGTAGATTACTTTAAGGGTAGCGGATATCAAATTAAGGTATTTAGCATGAACGATATTACTATCGTTGAGTAATTGACGATAACTAATATATAAAAGTAACCCCATAGTCAATTAACAAAAAGAAAAATTATTCCACAGGAGGAACAAACAATGAAAAAACTAATAGTCTGCATTGCTGTTCTCTTGGCGTTATGTACTGCTATCTGCTGTGTATCAGTAGCTTGCACTCCCGAAGAAGAACCGGATTTAACCGGTCTTAACGCCGCTAGAGAATATTTGCAAACCATGCTACAAAATGAAGGCACTGTTACCGGTGGTGACTTTACCCGCCCCGCAGTTCTTCGTAACGAACATGGCACCTACATTGTAACTTGGACCCTTACCGTAACTTCCGGCTCTGCTGATGACGTTACCCTAAGCGAACCCGCTAATGGTCTAGTTACCATCAACGTTGACGAATTCGCATCTGCTGAAGTTGTTTACACTCTTACCGCAGTTATCAGCGACGCAGAAGGCAACACCGTTGAAGCGCTCACCTACAACCACAAGGTTCCCGCATTCGTTCTTAACACTTACGAAGAATACCTTGCAGCTTGTGTTTCTGACGCTGAAGAAAAGCCCCTTATCACCATCAAAGGTTACGTTGTTGGCATAAATGCTGACTCCGGCTCATCTTCCAAAGGCTCTCTTTGGATTATGGACGAAGACGGCAACGGCTACTACGCATACAAACCCGCTCTTTCAGCAGACGTTACCGCATCCAGAGAAGCTCTTAACGCAGCATTCCCCCGCGGAACCGAAGTTGTTGTAAAGGGTACCGTTGTTAAGTACGGCGGTTGCTATGAGTTCGAAAAAGATTGCGAAATCATCTATACCGGCAATTCTATCGACCCCGCAACCATCGAATACGTAGACCAAACCGCTCTATTTGCTAGCGCAGCTAACATGAACGATGAAGAAACTCTTGGTGCAACCCAATCCACTCGCGTTGCTCTTAACAACGTTACCATGGGTGTTATTGATGGTTACAACTAGCACTTCTCCATCAACGATATCGATTACATCTGCTACATGAACATCTATCTACTCAGCTCCGAAGAAAACACTGCTCTCGCAGCTAAGTGGAAAGAAGGCGGTAAAGCAAACCTTACCGGCGTTATCAACGTTTATAGCAGCAAGTATCAAATCTACCCCGACAGCATTAACGCTATCGTTCCCGTTGAAGAAAACCTAACCGACGCTCAAAAAGTTGAACGTCAAAAGAACATCCTTGCTCTTGAAGCAGAATATGATGCTAACTTCACCCTTCCCGAAGGCGATTGGGCAGACGTTGCATGGACCGTTGAAGGCGCAGGCGCAGTTATCGGCGAAAACAACGCTGTAACCATTACCCAAACCACCCTTGACCAAACCGTTACCTTCACCGCTACTATCACTGCAGGCGAAGAAAGCGATACCGCAACCTTTACCGTTGTAATCCCCGCTCGCATCATCGACGACCCCAACACCGTATTCCTTAACACCAAGACCCTTGGCGTAGGCAACTCTTATGCAGATGGCACCGCAACCGTTGAAGGCATTGGTTTCTCTTTCGTAGAACTCGGCAACTATGGCGATGGTATCCAATGGCGTATTAAGAACGAAAAAGCTTCTGCTCTTGCTAACACCAGCGCTCTTGCTCGTCCTATCGCAAGCATCTCTCTCGTACTCAGCTCTACCAAGTCCGTTTATGACAACGCTGACGTATTCTCCTTCAAGTTCGGTAACGCATCTGACGCTCTTGGCGCAGAAGTTAAACTTTCTACCGTTGCTGGTCAAACTGAATACACCATCACTCCCGATGCTCAAACTTACACCTACTTCTCCATGACCAAGATTATTGCTAGCTACACCTTCTACGTAGATAGCATTACCATCAACTATGCAGGCGAAGTTGAAACTGATGACATCGACCTTACTGTCACCAGCCTTGGCGTAGGTAGCGCTTATGGCAACGGCACCGCTACCATCGAAGGCGTTGATTTCTCTTTCGTAGAACTCGGCGACTATGGCAATGGCATGCAAATGCGCAATAAGCTTGCTGACGGTGGTAACGTTTCTACCATTAGCAACACCACCGCTTTTGCAAGTGGTCTCAAGAAGATCATCATCACCCTCAACGCAGGCAAGTCCGTTTATGACAACACCAACGTATTCCTATTCAAGTTTGGTACCGCTTCTGATAGCCTTACCAGCGAACTATACGTTTCTACCGTTGCTGGTCAATTCGAATACGTTGTAACTCCCGATGCTGAAACTTATACCTACTTCTCCGTTTGCAAAGATCTTGCTAGCTACACCTTCTACGTAGATAGCATCGTACTAGTATTCGGTGACGAAGTTGATAGCGAAGCTGCTGCTCCCGAAGAACCCGAAGAAGAGGAAGGCGAAGAAGGTGGTATCGTTATGAACATTGCTGCTCTTGGCGTTGCTTCTCAATCTTATGCAGATGGTACCGCAACTATCGGTGGCGTTGAATTCTCTTTCATCGAAATCGGCAACTACGGCAGTGGTATCCAAATGCGCAACAAGCTTGCTGATGGTGGCAAAGTTTCCACTATCGCCAACACTTCTGCTTTCTCAAGCAAAATTGTAAGCATCATCATCACCCTTAACGCTGGCAAAACCGTTTATGACAACACCAACGTATTCCTATTCAAGTTCGGTACCGATGCTAATGCACTCACCACTGAACAATACGTTTCTACCGTTGCTGGTCAATACGAATACACCATCACCCCCACTGGTGACTTCACCTATTTCTCAGTCTGCAAGGATCTTGCTAGCTACACCTTCTACGTAGATAGCATTACCTTCGTACTTGCAGAATAATTAACAACTAAACAATTCTTTCTTGTAAAGATAGAAAGGCACTCTTCGGAGTGCCTTTTGATTTGGGTAAAATAAAGACCACTCTAGGAGTGGTCGTTTTATTATCTATTTATTTTTGTTCCCATTTTATGTTCTTTATGATTTCGTACGCCTTATAGTCGGTGCGGTTGTTCGTCATGGGAGTAATCGTAACGTAGCCGTCTATCGTTGCATCCGTGTCTATCGTGTGATCGTGGCGGTTGTTGTGTATGCAATGACCTTCTTGTTGCCATAAGTCCTTTGCTATCTCCCTAAAACTATCCGTATAATAAGGGCCACCCATTTTGGTTATGAGTATTCCTTTTGCGTTATCGGGAATATTTACGTTTAGGAAATCACAATATTTTAGCAAATCTTTGCTGAATATAAAGTCGAAAACCTTGCCTATCCACTCTCTTGCCGAATCAAAGGAATAAATATTAGTGGACATTGCAACACCTTTCAAGTTTTGGTTGCAGGCTTCAAATATAGCCGCCGCCGTGCCGGAATATAACACGTCTTCGCCCATATTGAGCCCCCTATTTATGCCGGAAATAACCAAATCATAATTGGGTACCAAGCCAAGAGTTGCAAATCTTACGCAGTCCGCAGGAGTAGAATCAACGGAATACGCTACGTCCGCGCCTTCATACTCTACCTTCTTTATTTCGAAGGGAGTGTGTATGTTTATTGCGTGCGACTTTGCGCTTTGCTCGACCTTGGGCGCGCATACGGTAACGTGACCTTTATCTTTTGCCCAATCGGCTACTACGCGTATTCCTTCTGCATTTATGCCGTCGTCGTTGGTTAGGAGTAATCTCATAGCCACCCCTCGTTATTTTCCTTATAATCCTTTAGTTTTGCATCCGCTTGAGCTAGTAGCTCGTCCATCTCTTCCACCGAGTGTAGCGTCGCTCCGCAAGCGCATTCGTGTCCGCCACCACGCCAACTTTCGCCTATATCGTTACAAGTTACGAAACGTGAACGTAATCTTACTCTAATGGTGCCGTCGGGATTGTCTATAAAGGCTACCCATATCAAACTACCCTTGATGTCTTCCGCATAAGACACTGCCATGCTTGCTTCTTCTCTAGTTAGGCCAAACTTTTCTTGCATGACCTTATCAACGTAAATGTACGCAACGCCGTTTTCCGTGCGCTTTACTTGTCCAAGCGCGTATGCCTTGAATACCAATTGCTCGTATTCTTCCATCTTCAAGTTAGCAAATAGCCAATCTACGTCTATGCCAACGTCCAAAAGCGTTCCCGCTAGGCGCATAGTGTTACCCGTAACCGTGCTGTGCTTGAATCTTCCCGAATCCGTTACCATACCCGTATATAAGCAGGTTGCGGCTTCCTTGGTTATCTTTAACTCATGGCGGAAAGTAACGTAAAAGTCTACTATCATCTCGCAAAGAGAAGAGCGCCAATCTTCTACCCAACTTATATCTCCGTAAGGTTTTAGGTCGATATGGTGGTCTATCTTAATAAGTTCCTTGCCTAAATTATACTTCTTGTTGGAAATCCTATCGGTTGACGCAGTATCAAGAACTATAACCAACGCGTCCTTATAAAACTCATCGTCAAACTGCTCGTCTTCGCCACCTAAAAAGGCTAAATATTTGGCGTAATCTTCGTTGACGAGATATATTTCCTTTTCGGGATAAGTCGCCTTCAATATCGCCATCAAGCCCTTTGTTCCACCCGTACAGTCGCCATCGGGACGAATATGACGAGATATAATTATCTTGTTGTATT
>JAZRAN010000041.1:0-2135 GCA_045634605.1 Candidatus Stercoripulliclostridium sp.
TCGCTATACTCGTACGCGAAATGTACTCGCAAGGCTCGTACGCGAAATGTTTCCTTTGGAAACACGGCTTCACTCCACTTCGTTCCGCTCACACGGAAAAAATAAAATACTAATCCGATTGAGTGGAGCAAAGCGGAACGAAGCCGTGTCCAACGGCGTTGGACTTTTCGTGCGCCGAAGGTGCTTCTAGTGTGCCGTTAGGCACTTCTCGTGTACGAGCATAAGCGAGTACTTTTATATCAATAAGGAGAATTTTATGTCAACTATCATCAATCAATCAACAACTTTAGAGCAACCCGATACTACCCCCGAAAACGCTAATATAAGCGCGCTCGATAAGGAAAGTTCGGACTCGTTTGGTAAATTCAAGACCGCTCAAGAACTAAAAACCGCATATCAAAATTTGGAGCAAGAGTTCACTCGTAAGTCCCAACGCCTAAAAGAGTTGGAAAAGGAACTCGCCACCAAAAAAGAAAACGATAAGTGGACGGAAAAGGTTAAAGAGTTGCACGCCAAGTATCCTTGCAGTCAATCTATGGGTGAAGAAATCACTGCGTATTTGAAGAAAAATAAGGGACTTATGCAAAAGGATAATTGCTTGGAAACCGCTCTCCTACACGTCCTTGCGGAAAGGTTCGAGAGTAAAAAGAGCCTAGGGAATACCCCTAAATCGACAACTAATTTATCGAATATTGTCGAAACACCGACTAAAAACGTCGAAACACCGACAAAAAATGTCGAAACACCGACAAAAAACGTCGAAAAAAGGGATAATATGCCACTAGCGCTAGATGGTGGGGAAATGATGGTTGCGCCCCGCATCCGCGTCAATACGGTCAAAGACGCAGGTAAACTCGCAACCGAAAGACTAAAAAAATATAAAAAATAGGAGAAAAAAATGTTAAGCGTAGAAGCATTAGACGACGTTTTAAAATCATTTTATTTGGAAGTAGTATCAAGTCAAATCAACTGTGGCGCTAGCCCCCTATATGACAAAATAGAAAAGAGTAGCGTCAACGTAAACGGCAAAAACGCCATTGTTCCCATCTATTACGGCATAAACGGCAGTTTGCTTTCCACCAACGATGACGGCGCAACCTTGCCCGAATCTTGCCCCACTATGCGAGCAACCCTAGAAGTTCCGCTACGCAACGTATACGGCGTAATTGACGTTACCGACAAGGCTCTCCGCCTTACCAAAGACAACGTTGACGGCGTAATCGACGTTCTCGGAACGGAAATTCAAGCGATGATAAACAGCGCTCGCCACTCCCTAAATCGTATGCTTTGGACTGACGGTCTTGGCTATTTGGGTACCGTAAGTGTAATAAACGAAGATGACGATATGGTATTTGGCGTTGATGACGTAAGACTCTTTATCCCCGGTATGAAGGTTGATATTTATAGGGGTGGTACAAAGATTTACGCAGGAAAGAGAATAGCAAGCGTATTCCCCGACAATAGTGAAATCGGTTTTACCACCTTTATTCCCCCGGAAAGTAACTTGCGAGTAGGCGACAGAATTTATGCTTGCAACTCCGTCAATACCGAACTACAAGGCTTGCCTTATCTTTTTACCGAATCCGATGACATCTATTTTGGTCAAAGCAAGATGGAAAACTATGGTTTGCAACCTGCTCTAAGAGATTTGGGCGAAGAGCTAACCTTGGACGCTATGCAAGACTTTATGGACTACTTGGAAACTCACGGTGACGTTACCCCCGACCTTATAGTTTGCAGTAAGGATGTAAGACGCAAATATCTTTCTCACCTACAAGCAAACCGCGCTAATATCGATTACCTTAACCTAGACGGCGGATTTAGAACCTTGTCGTTTAACGGAATTCCCTTGTACGGCGAGCGTTTCTGTCCTAGTGGCGATATGTACTTCCTTAACACTAACGCCATAAAGATGGTACAACTAAACGATTGGGAATGGCTCGAAGGCGCAAACGGCTCCATCCTAAACCGTATGGATAACAAGGCCGCATACCAAGCCGTCCTAGCCAAGTACTGCAATTACGTATCAACGATGCCTAGTAGTCAAGGAAGGTTATTTAATATCGCATAACTCGGAAGACTTTGTATTTTGGCGACCTAGTTAGGAAAGATGAAAAATACACTCAGTCATTTAC
>JAZRAN010000042.1:0-2506 GCA_045634605.1 Candidatus Stercoripulliclostridium sp.
AGGCTAATTTGAACGCATTTTCGCCCCGTCCGTTAAGGCGGGGCTTTTTTACGCTTTTTTGCTTTGCAAAAAAACTCTTGTCAAGATAGTTTTTTTGTAGTATCATATATTTACTTATAATTACACGCGCGTTTGCGCGTACGCTCTAAAGGAGATAAGATATGGCTAAAGAGAAATCTACACTCGCTCCCGAAACTGAAAAATTGAGCGACATTATCCCCAATAGCGAAAAGGTTGCCTACGGCGTTGGCGCCTTGATGGATGGTGGCGGTGTTGCTTTGATGGCTTGCGTAATGGTTAAGTATATGACTAACCTTGGCATTGCTATGGGCGTTGCATCTACTATTTTTATGCTCGCTAAACTTTGGGACGCTATCACGGACCCGCTAATGGGATTTATCACGGATAACACAAGAAGCAAATTTGGTAGAAGAAAACCTTACCTTTTCTGGGGTGGTATTTCACTACTATTCGCAATCTTCCTACTATTTGCTCCCATAAGAGAGTGGGGTATGAGCGTAGGTGGCGCAATCGCTTATATAACCATCTTCTACTTGGTATGGAATACTTGCTCGACAATAACCCAAGTTCCTTACTGCTCGCTTGCAAGCGATATTTCCCCTAACCATAGCGAAAGAAACTGGGCTAACACCTTCAAGTTGGTTTTCTCCGCCGCCGCAGCAGGCCTAGCATACGTTGTTCCGCTATTCCTACTGGAAGCTACTCAACCGACTTCCGACGGCGCTCCCGCATCTCTTTCGATGACCGAATTCTGGCTTATCATTTCTACCGTATTCGGCGTATTGTTCGGCGGTGGCTTGGTTATTTCCGGTATTTTCGTAAAGGAAAGAATTACCCCCGATATGAGCGTACCTGCAGAAAAATTCAACTTTAAGAAGTTCCTTGAAAGCTACGCCGTACCCTTCCGCAACAAATCTTTCCGTTGGCATATCACTATGTACGCAACGGCGTTTATGTGCGCAGATATGATTTCCGCGCTAGCCGTTTACTATGCAACCGACGTTTGGGCAGGTCAATATCTCGACCTTGGATTTATGAGTCTAAAATTCTCATCCATGCTCATAGTCGCTCCCTTGATGGTTATGGCAGTAGTTGCATTCCCCATCGTTCGTACCTTGATGGTTAAAAAGAGCAAACAATTCGCTTTCCGTATCGGTCTACCTTGCTATATCGTAGGCGGTATTATGCTGGCGGTTATGGATCCTTCTTGGACTCCCCCTATCGTTGTTCCCATCGTAGCAGCTATAATGGGTCTTGGTTTTGGTGGCGCGCAAATGATGCCTTGGATTATCTTCCCCGACACCGTTGACGTAGCGGAAATGGCTACCGGCGACAGACCTACCGGCACTTACTCCGGCATTATGACGCTCATAAGAAAGGTCGCAGGCGCTCTCGGCGTAGGTATGGTCGGTTGGATTATAGACGCTTGCGGATATCAAGAAGCTCAAGAAGGCGTTACCGAATATATCGTTCAAAGCGACTCCGCTCTCCTTGCTATCAAACTCGTGCTTGGTATCTCCGTAGCAGTATTCATTACGGTTGCGTTCGTTGCATCTTTCCGCTATAAGATTACCGACAAGAAACTTGATAGAGCAAGATACTTTATCGACAAGGTTAAGGAAGAAGGCGAAGGAAGCCTAACCGAAGAAGAAGCGGAAGAAAGAAACGCTCTCATAAAAGAACTTTACGGCAAAGTACGCAAGCCTAACTGCGAACAAGAAGAAACTCCCCAAGAAAACGTCGAAGAAATTGCATAAAAAGGATAAAATTATGGTTAAACATATCGTATTATTCAAACTTAAAGATAACTCTTATGAAAATTGCCTAAAGGCAAAAGAAGTTCTTCTTTCTATGCAAGGTAACGTGCCTGAACTCCGCTCAATCGAAGTAGGCATAGATTTCCTTCACTCCGAAAGAAGTTATGACGTCGCTTTAATCGTTACCGTAGACAGCAAAGAAGCGCTCGAAAGTTACCAAAAAGACCCCTATCACTGCTCGGTTGTAAAACCCCATATGCACGCAGTCAGATCGGGCTCAGTCGCTTTAGATTTTGAGTTTTAGGAGTAATTATGGCTGATTTTTATAAAGTTGATTTGAACGGATATTCTCACGACTTACCAATTCTTCCCATAGGTAACATAAAGATTTGTTTCTTTAATCTCCACGGAGCGCAAGAGTTGACCGAGCATTGCGGTAAAGAGCTTGCTAAAATTGCAGACAAGGACGTAGAAGTAGTTATCACTGCAGAAAGCAAGGGCTTACAACTTGCTCACTGCGTGGCTCGTGAGCTTGGTCACAAACTCTACGCCGTTGCAAGAAAGTCCACAAAACTCTATATGCAAGACGGCATAGAAGTAGCAGTACAATCCATTACCACCGCAGGCGAACAACGTTTATATCTTTCCGCGCACGATACGGCTCTCATCAAGGGCAAAAAGGTTGCTATCGTAGACGACGTTATATCTACCGGCGGTAGCCTAAAAGG
>JAZRAN010000043.1:0-7548 GCA_045634605.1 Candidatus Stercoripulliclostridium sp.
AATACCAAGTAGCGTAACAAGTATTGGTGATGGCGCCTTCTTTTATTGCACGTCGCTCGCAAGTATAGTAATACCAAGTAGCGTAACAAGTATTGGTGAATATGCCTTCGCATATTGCGGGTCGCTCACAATTTATTGCGAAGCGGAAAGTGAGCCTAGCGGTTGGTATTCTTCTTGGAATCCTAGTAATAGACCTGTTGTGTGGGGATATAGCGAAAACGCATAAGCATAGTCGCAAACTAAATAATATGAACAAAAAAGGCAAGCGATGGCTTGTCTTTTTGTAGGTAGCTAAAATGCGTGGTATTCGTACTCGGTAATTTCTTACTTACTCAAAAAAACACGCTAGTTTAGATGAAGAATGAGCAAAAAAAATCTCCCAAAGGGTTGCTGTACTACTCGTACTGCGCCCTGCAGGGAGATTGCCTTTTGTGAAATTGTTCGCTAAAATAGCGTGTTTTTACTTAAAACGCGTTAGTTTGGATGAGTAGCGACGGAAAAGAAAAAGCCCAAGGGGTTGCTGTAGTAGACCTACTGCGCCCCGCCGGGCTCTTTTGTTTTTCTATGGATAGCGCTAAAATAATGCGTTTTTTATGAGAGTTTTTTCCAAATCTTATTAAATAACTTGAACATCATAGGACTTATTTTTGTTTCTATCGGCTCCGTGGTGATTACCGATGATTGTATGGAGCGAGCGACTAGGTCGGGTATGAGCGCAAGTAGGGTATCAAAGGCAACGTCTACTTCTCCGCTTGCGAGAGTGAACATAGCGTCGCCGTCAAAACGTGTGTGGCTGGGAGAGAGCGAGAGAGCAAAACCATCGTGAGCAATATCTGCGAGCAAGTTTGCTTGAGCCTTGGTTAGTTTTGCGTTCGTTAGCACGCATCCAATAGTCGTGTTTGCGCATTTGGGCTCATCAAAGCCACCGAGCGTAAATATCTTCTTCATAGAAATCGGAGTGCCGTCGGGAGAGAGAGCGCCTGCGATTATATTGCCGTCTTTTACCACGTCACCGAGAGCGTTAACCAAGGTTATAACGGCTATTTCAAGTCCGTTCATAGAGTACGTTTGCACGCCTAGTCCCGTCTTTACTGCGCTTTGCATACCAAGTAACTTGGAAATCGTGCTTCCCGTTGCTCCACCTATAACGCCCTTTTCGAAGTTGCCGACAGTTGCGTTTTTGCAAGCTAAATAGCCCGCTTGCTTGTCGGGATATCCAAAATCTTTATATTCAAGGTCATATATGCTTGCGCCGACCACTATCGGCACGACGTATTTGCCCGCATTGTAGCCCTTGCCGTTTTCAAATAGGTAGTCCATAACACCGCTACCGGCTTCCAATCCGAAAGCAGAACCACCCGACAAAACGACGGCGTTTACGGAATCGACTTTCTTTTCCGTCTTGAGTAGGTCGGTTTCTCTCGTTGCGGGAGATGAGCCACGGATAGAGCATCCACCGACTGCGCCGTCTTCTGCGAGTATGACGGTACAACCCGTGCCCTTTTCTTCGTTTGTATAGTGTCCAATCTTAAATTTGTTGAGCATAATGCACTCCTAACTTATTTATCTATAATAGTTTAACATAAATAATGACAATTTCAAGAGAATATGTTAAAATAAAAATATGAAAAAGATAGAATTATTGGCCCCTGCGGGCAGTTTGAAGAAATTAAAGACGGCCATCGACTTTGGCGCAGATGCGGTTTATGCGGGCGGTAAAGAGTTTTCCTTGCGCGCTTACGCCGACAACTTTACCCTTGATGAAATGCGTGAAGGCGTAGAATATTGCCACGCTCGTGGTAAAAAAATGTACGTTACCGTCAACATATTCCCCAAAAACCGTGACTTTGATATCGCTAAAGATTACTTTAAGGCGCTGGAAGAAATCGGTATAGACGCCGTGCTTATTACGGATGCGGGACTCATCTCCCTTTGCAAAAAGGTTGCGCCCCGCCTACCCATACACCTTTCTACCCAAGCGAACACCTTGAACAAATATACCGTTGAGTTTTGGGCAAGCCAAGGCGTAGAAAGAGTCGTGCTTGCAAGGGAACTTTCCTTTGATGAAATAAAAGAAATAGGCGAGCATAACCCCGCTACCGAACTCGAAATCTTCGTTCACGGCGCAATGTGCGTGTCATATAGCGGAAGATGCCTTCTTTCCAACTATCTTGACGGCAGAGATGCTAACCGTGGCGAGTGCGTTCAAGCGTGCAGGTGGAATTACTCCATAACCGAATATAACCGTGGTGGCGAACCACTCCAAATGGAAGAAGACGATAGGGGTACTTATATCCTTAATTCCAAAGACCTTAATATGATTTCCTACGTTCCGGAAATCGTCTCCGCAGGTGTGCACTCACTAAAAATAGAAGGCCGTATGAAGTCCGAGTATTATCTTGCAACCGTAGTGAACGCGTATAGAAGGGCTCTTGATAGTTACTTTATGGGAACCTATACGGAAAGTTTGGCGAACTTTGAGCGTGAAGTAAGAAAGGTTGTTCATCGTGATTATACCGTTGCTTACGCGCTTGGTAACAACGATAGGACTATTGCGTACAACAGTGGACAAAATGGTGGCACGCACGAGTTTATAGCAGTAGTAGAAGGCTACGCCGACGGCTACGCAACGGTAGAAATGCGCAATCGTTTTAGGAAAGGAGAAACGCTGGAAGTTCTTTCTCCCGGCGAGCATTTTAACGCTCAAATAGTCCTTGGCGAAATGTACGATGACAAGGGCAACCTTATTGACGATGCAAAAATCGTGCAACAACTCGTCAAGATAAAAGTAGACGTACCGCTACAAAAGGGCGATATACTAAGGAGAAAGAGATAGTGGAATTACTTGCCCCCGCAGGCAATCTTAATACCTTTTACGTAGCCGTAGGTAACGGAGCAAACGCCGTATATCTTGGGCTAAAAGATTTTTCCGCAAGAAAGAGCGCGGACAATTTTTCCTATGACGAACTCTCTACCGCCGTCAAGTTTGCTCGCGTTATGGGAGTCAAGGTTTACGTTGCGCTCAACACTCTAATTAAAGAAAGCGAACTGGAAAGTTTTTTTGACGCCGTCTATAAGGTTTATCAAATAGGCGTAGACGCAATTATTTTACAAGACCTGTTTTTAGGTAAATATATTCACGAAAGACTCCCGTCCCTAGAACTGCATTTGAGCACCCAAGGCGGAGTTAATAACCTAGAAGGAGCGATGGTCGCAAAGGACTACGGCTTTACTAGGGTTATACTTGCAAGAGAAACGCCCATAAGCGAAATAAAGAAGATTGCATCCTTTATGGATACGGAAGTTTTTATACAAGGCGCGCTATGTACGTCCTTTTCCGGTCACTGCTATATGAGTAGTTTTGGCGGTGGCAACAGTGGCAACAGGGGGCTTTGCAAGCAACCTTGCAGAAGAACTTATACGCTAGGCAAGAGAGAAGAAAACTACGCTATTTGTACTGCGGATTTGTGTGTGGGAGAAAGCATTTTCGAGCTAAAAAAGGCAGGCGTAAAATCCTTTAAGATAGAAGGCAGAATGCGTAGAGCGGAGTACGTTTCCGCATCTCTACGCTACTACCGTAGCCTAATCTATCCTAACGAAAAAATAGGCGGAGAGTTTTCTGCTCTAAAGAGAACCTATAATCGTGGCGACTACACCAAGGGGCTTGCTTTTGGGCAAGACAAAAGGTTTTTGTCTACTTCCATACAAGGGCATATAGGGGAAAGCGTTGGCAAGGTAATAAAGGTTTTAGGTAACAAAATATTTGTTAAAGGTAACCTAAACCCAATCAAAAACGATTGCTTTAAGGTTTTAAGAAACGGCAAAGAAGTAGGTAGCGCAGAGTATAAGGGAGAAAAAGCCGTAGACTCCGTACCGCTACTAGCGAAGGGTAAAATAGAAAAAGGCGACGAAGTATATATTACTACCGATACTGCTTTGAACAAAGAACTTTTGTCGGCGGTGTCTTGTCGCATATTGGACCTGGAATTCAAGGCGAAGGAAAACGAAAGGGCGGAAGCAAAACTATACGCCGACGGCGTACTCGTAGCCACTGCGCGTAGCGAAGAAATACTCCCCGTAGCAACAGGAAAACCCCTTGACGAAAGCCAAATAAAGCAGGTGTTTATGAAGTCGGGCGAGTATCCGTTTGCCGTAGACGAATATCGAGTAGAGATAGTTGGCAAGCCTTTTGGAGTAAAGAGCGTACTAAACGATTTGCGCCGTAGAGCATACGAAAGCGCATTTGCGACACTTTCCCAAAGGGAAATTAAACCTTGCGAAAAGATAACGTATCAAAAGGGCGTAGCGAAGAAAAAGGAAAAGAGTATTGCCGTCATTAGTGAAAACTTCGAAGGTTTATCCGGCTATGATATAGCCGTATTTGCGCCGTCCGACTACAATGACGAAAGATTTATAAGGAAGTTTTTTGAGTCTACCGCTTGCGCAAAGGAAAGATATCTTTATATTCCGTCACTCGTAAACGCAAAAGATATTGCCATAATACAAAACGCAGTCAAGGACTTTGACGGCGTATATGGAGAAAATCCGGCGGTAATTGAACTTGCAAAAAGATGGGACAAAAAACTCTTTATGGGACAAGACCAAAACCTATTCAATTCTCTTTCTCTTTCCGTTGCGGAAGGTGTTGCCGAGCATATTGCGGTAAGTAAGGAACTGACGGAAAAGGAAATATATTTGGCGGGATACGCCGACTCCGCATACGTATCAACCCGTGGAGATATAAAGGTTATGGAGTTAGGCTATTGTCCGTACGGCAAGAATTGTCAAAAATGTACGGCGCCTACTCTAAACACGCTTACCGATTATGCGGGAAGAAAGTTTATTTTGCGCAGAATTAAACTTTCCCGTTGCTATTTTGAAATTTATAATCCGATGGAACTAATATACGACGATTTTAATTTGTCGATTTATAACTTTGTTTTACATAAGGGCAAGGCTCTAACGGATAGGATGAACGCAAGTCCTAAGGAATATCGCGCCGTTACGCAGGCGACTACTTCCGGGCATCTTAAAAATCCTGTCGAATAGCACCTTGAAATTGACTCCTAACTATGTTACAATGGTAACATAGGAGTTATTATGAAAAGATTTGAGTTTACCATCAACGCAAAAAAAGAAGACGATATAATGTATCATTTCTTTCCTATCGAAGTCGGCGAAGATATCGGTAGGATAGAGTGTTTTTATGACTTTTATCCCGAAACCGTCAAGGGCGAAATGTGGAAAAACGAAGTCGGCATTTGCATCAAAGACCCTAGCGGTGTAGACGTCGGCACTAGGGGTAGAAAAAAAGAAAAGATAGTTGTTTCCGGCGCCTACTCGACCATAGGTTACGAGCGTAGAGAAATCGTTCCCGGTACTTGGACGGTCGTAGTTACGGCTAACCGCTTTATTTCCAACGAATACACTATAAAACTAACCGTTGACCTAATAGAGAAAAAGGCGGGCTGGTACGTGGGCGATACCCATTGTCATAGCCACCTTTCCGACGGACACAAGAGTTATAATTGGATAGTAAAAAGAGCGGAAAGGAATAAACTCGATTACGTCATAATGACCGACCACAACAGGACGGTTATGGGCGAACTTCCTATGAGTGATAAAACTACGATGATAAACGGCGTAGAAATGACCTATCCCATTGCTCACGCAAACGTATGGGGCGTAAAAGTACCGTATAGCAAGGGCTTTGCGACCAACGATTTTAACGAGTGGATGGAGATGAGAAAGGAGTGCGAAGAAAACGGCGCGATAGTTTCCATCAATCACCCAAGATGCAAAAAGTGCGGATGGCTTTGGCCATTGGAGGGCGAAGATTTTTGGGATAGAATAGAAGTTTGGAACGGACCTATGCGCCCCGACAACCAAGAGTGCATAGAGTGGTGGCACTCGCTCTTGTGCCAAGGCAAGAAAATAAAAATAGTAGGCGGTTCCGATTTCCACTACGACTTTTTGGTAACCAACTTTTTGGGTAATCCCTCGACCTACGTTTACGCCAAATCTAACTCTCCCAGAGATATCTTGGACGGCAT
This sequence comes from Candidatus Stercoripulliclostridium sp., assembly GCA_045634605.1. Taxonomy (GTDB): domain Bacteria; phylum Bacillota; class Clostridia; order Christensenellales; family DTU072; genus Stercoripulliclostridium_A. The sequence goes on from JAZRAN010000043.1 coordinate 6,054, forward strand.
AAGAAAGGGCAACACCACCATTTCCGAGTATCCCGGAAAGCGTGGAACTATGATAACTATGACTTGTGGCGACGCCATAGTAGGAGATACCGTAGAGTACGTTGAAGGCGCAACCATAAAGGTACAAGTAAAGAACTTCCGCCGTGGTCAAAAGCTGTACGTCAAGAACGCAAACGGTGTTCTCTTTGAAACCAAGTGCAAGAAGAGTGGAAATTATGAATTCGAAGTTTCGGTTCCCGAAAAGGGATTTGTGAGAGCAGAAACCAAGAAAGTTTACGACCCCATTATGAGTTTTGTTCTCAATATGGCTCTCGTCTTTATGGTTCCGCAACAAGCATTCAAGGGACATCCTAAGGGTGGGTATTGTACTGCGCTTTGTTCTCCCATATACTTCGAGTAAAACGCATTATTTTGGCGAATAGCATAGGAAAACCAAAAACTCTCTCGGTCGTTTACCCCTAAGTAAAGTCCCGTCGAGAGTTTTTAATTTTTCCGTCGCTATTCATCCAAACTAATGCGTTTTAAGTGCTCCTAAAATTACCATAAAGCGAATTACCGCATTATTTTAGCGAATTACAAAAAAGGCAAGCAAAGGCTTGTCTTTTTTAATGCAGAATTCAGAATGCAGAATTGGCTTCACTCCGCTACGTTTCGCTCACAAGGAAGAGTGCTCCGCACGCATTTCGCATTTGCGTAAGCGCCATTTTACCACTTGCATTATCTATCGGCTTATGATATTATAATTTTATTATGATAGCAAATTTTAGAGATATAGGGGGACTCCCCTGCGGTAATAACCGTGTAGTAAAAAAAGGTTTATTTTATCGTAGCGCTACGATAGATTACGCAACCAATGAAGAACTTGACGAGTATAAAAAACTAGGTATCAAGGTTGCGTACGACTTCCGTGAGAAAGGCGAAACTCGTGGTGACCGCGCATACGATTATATCGGAGCGGAACATCGCAATATACCTGCGTCCTACAAAAACGATAAATTGTTCAAACTACAAGGCGGTGGTATGCTTGGTATGGTTTTCCGTGAAGTTACTTGGGAAGACGTTGCTCCTACCTACGAGCATTTGCCCTTGAATAACAAGGCTTATAAGGCGCTTATGCAGTCCCTAATAGACGAAGAAACGCCCCTTATGATGAACTGCTCCGCAGGTAAAGATAGGGCGGGTATAGCGGTAACGCTCATCCTTCTACTTCTTGGCGCAGACTACGATACCGTGTTGGAAGAATATATGCGCTCAACGGAAGCGCAACACTTTAACGAGTGGGTAATAGGAAAGCTAATCCCCAAGTTTGCGCACAAGTACGTTTTCTCTCACTTCCACGCCTTCTTTATGGTCTATAAGGAACTTTTGGATACTTCCTTGAACAAGATTTTATCGACCTATCCCGACTACGATACTTACTTCGAAAAAGAGTTTGGTATCACTCCGGAAATCCGAGCGGAACTCATAGAAAAGTATACGGAAATCGTAGAATAGG
>JAZRAN010000044.1:0-13547 GCA_045634605.1 Candidatus Stercoripulliclostridium sp.
CCGTTATGCCGGGATACACTCATCTACAACGCGCTCAACCCGTAACGTTTGCGCACCATCTCTTAGCGTACGCATCTATGTTTATGCGTGACTATGATAGGCTCCTTGATGCAAGAAAAAGGCTTAACTACTCACCACTCGGAAGTTGCGCTCTTGCAGGAACTACCTATCCTATAGATAGGAACTTTACTGCAGAAAAGCTGGGATTTACCGCGCCCGTATTCAATAGTATGGATGGTGTTTCCGATAGGGATTTTTGCGTAGAACTTGCTAGTGATATAGCGCTTATAATGATGCATCTTTCTAGATTTTCGGAAGAGATAATTCTTTGGAGCTCTTGGGAATTTAAGTTTATAAAACTAGACGGTGCATATTCAACCGGCTCGTCCATTATGCCCCAAAAGAAGAATCCCGATATAGCGGAACTTGTTCGTGGCAAGACCGGTAGGGCATACGGCAACCTTATTACACTACTCACACTACTAAAAGGTCTTCCCCTTGCCTATAATAAGGATATGCAAGAAGACAAGGAAGCCATTTTTGATAGCGTAGAAACTGCGCTCAAATGCTTGAACGTTTTCGCTCCTATGTTAAAGACAATGACCGTCCTAAAAGAGAATATGGCAAAAGCGGGCGAAAAAGGTTTCATTAACGCAACCGATTGCGCAGACTATCTTGCAAAAAAAGGTATGCCGTTTAGGGAAGCGTACAAAGTTAGCGGTCAACTGGTTACGCTTTGCATACAAAAGGGAAAAACTCTCAACGAACTTGACCTAGACGATTATAAGGCATTCAGCGATTTGTTCGAAGACGATATTTATCAAGCGATAGACCTAACGACTTGCTTGAATAAGCGTACTTCTTTGGGAGCTCCGTCCGGCGTTGCCGTACAAGAGCAACTAAAAATAGTAGCAAGTTTTTTGAAGGACTAGGGAGAATATGAAACACTTACTAAAATTAGGCGATTTGTCGGGCGAACAAATAATAGAAATATTAGACCTAGCCGATAAACTTAAAGAAGAAAACAAAAAGGGCATAACTCACCATTACCTAAAGGGTAAAACTTTGGGTATGATATTTACTAAAGCGTCTACTAGGACTAGAGTTTCTTTTGAAGTTGGTATGTATCAACTAGGTGGAAACGCATTGTTCCTTAGTGGAAACGATCTTCAAATTGGCCGTGGAGAGCCTATTGAAGATACGGCAAGAGTGTTGAGCCGTTTTCTGGACGGAATAATGATAAGAACCTTTAAGCAAGAAGACGTAGAAGGACTTGCAAAGTACGGTTCTATTCCCGTTATCAATGGACTAACCGACTATTGTCATCCTTGCCAAGTGCTGGCCGACCTTCAAACCATTAGGGAATTCAAAGGCAAGTTAAGCGGACTAAAGTTGGCATTTATAGGAGATGGCAACAATATGGCGAATAGCCTTATAGTAGGTTGCATAAAGGTAGGTATGGACGTAAGCATCGCTTGCCCTATAGGATACGAGCCCGATGCTGAAATAGTAAAGTGGGGATTGGAGCAAGGCAAACTCGTCATTACCGACTCTCCTGAAGTTGCAGTAGAAGGCGCAGACGTAGTATATACTGATGTTTGGGCATCTATGGGACAAGAAAGCGAAGCCCAAACTCGCCAAAAGATATTCGAAAACTTCCAAGTTAACGATGCGCTTATGGCTAAGGCAAATAGTGGCGCGATGGTACTGCATTGTCTACCCGCGCACCGTGGAGAAGAAATAACGGCAGAAGTTTTGGAAGCTCACGCAAACGAGATTTTTGAAGAAGCGGAAAATAGAATGCACGCTCAAAAGGCTGTTCTTGTAAAGTTAATGGCAAAATAAAATAAAGAAATAGGAGTAAATATTATGGCAAAGAAAAAACTAAACGATCAAGCAATCATTAATGCGATTGCGCTTATCGTACTCGGTATACTCTTTTGTATTTTCCGCGCAGGAATGATTAACGTGCTACTCACTATCGTTGGCGTAGTGCTAATTGGGCTGGGTATTTATGATATCGTAAAGAAGAATTATATTGCCGCAGTCATAGAAATCATCCTTGGTATAGCGGTAATAGTTTGTGGATGGACTATTCTTGATATAGCCCTTCTAGTACTAGGTATCGGTCTTGTAATATACTCCGTTTACCAAATAATAATGATAGCAAAAGATTTTAAGAAAAAGGGATGGATGGCTCTTATTAAGCCCGTTATTACTTTGATAATAGGTATTTTCTTAATCGTTGCAAAATGGTTGCTAGTTGATTGGGTTTTCATCGTAATTGGCGTAATTTTCATAATCAACGGCATTATGGCGTTGCTACAAAAATAGTAAAAAATAAAAATTGTCCACTAAATAAAACGAATTAGCGCTCGTAAAAGGGCGCTTTTTTGTTTATTTATGCTTTTTAAGCATAATATTAGTCCTATAAAACTTGAAAGCCGTTGTTTTGTATGCTATAATGTAGCGCAAGGAGATAGAACTATGATAACTTTGATACTAATCATTTGTTTAATACGCGCGTTCAAGTTCAAGCCCGAAACGAAAGTGGAAAAGGTTGTAGAACCCGTTACTTTCGATAAGGAAAAGGCAGTCAACGACCTTTGCGAAATGGTAAAATGCAAGACTATTTCTAATCGTGACTTTTCTCTTGAAGACGATGGCGAATTCAAGAAGTTTGAAGAAAAACTTGTTACGATGTTTCCTATGGTCCACGCTACTTGCCCCAAGGAAAATATAGGCAGACGCGGTATACAATTTTATTGGAAGGGTTTATTAAGCGAAAAGGCAACCGTCCTTATGTCGCACTTTGACGTTGTGGAAGTGGATGAAAGCGGATGGGAAAAGGCTCCTTTTGATGGAATAATAGAAGGCGAAACGCTATGGGGAAGGGGTACACTCGATACTAAATCTACTCTCAACGGATGCTTGCAAGCGGTAGAAACGTTAATAAAAGAAGGCTTTACGCCCCAAAACGATATATATCTATGTTTCTCGGGTGATGAAGAAATAAGTGGACCGACCTGCCCTGAGATGGTCGATGAATTTGCTCGTCGTGGCATAAACGTAGAACTTGTAGTAGACGAAGGCGGAGCCGTTGTAGAAAACGTATTCCCCGGAGTAAAAGATAGAGTTGCCGTAATCGGTATTGCGGAAAAGGGTATGCTAAATCTTTCCTATACCGTAAAATCTAAGGGCGGACACGCATCATCTCCCCCTGCGCATACTCCCATAGGCATACTTTCAAAGGCTTGTTGCAAGGTGGAGTCAAAGCCATTTAAGGCAAACTTTACTGCGCCTACTTTGGCGTTGTTTGATACTTTAGGTAGACGCTCAACCTTCCTATATCGCCTAATATTTGCGAATATGTGGCTCTTCAAACCCGTACTTTCCTTGATTGGCAAGATGGGTGGCGGAGAAATCAACGCTCTAATGCGTACCACTTGCGCCTTTACGCAAATGAAAGGTTCTACGGGACTCAACGTACTACCGGCTCAAGCGGAAATGTGTTCTAACTTCCGTATTATGACGGGTGAAACAATGGAAAGCACCATAGAGTACGTAAAGAAGGTTATCGATGACGATAGAGTAGAAGTAAACGTTGTAAGCGGTAATAATCCGTCAATTGTTTCTCGTACGGACTGTCAAGAATTCAATATCGTAAAGGAAGCGGTAGAAGAAGCCTTCCCCGATGCCGTTGTAACGCCTTATCTTATGTTTGCTTGTTCCGACTCTCAAAACTATGGTAGAATTTCCGATAAGGTATATCGTTTTAGCGCGCAGTCTATGTCATCGGAAGAAAGAAGGACCATACACGGACACAACGAGCGTATATCGTTCAAAGGTATATGGGAGTGCGTAGAGTTCTATTTGCGCCTAATTAAAAAGTGTTAGAAGGTGAATTATGTATCTATTAAAAATTAAAAGTCTATGTCTAAGTAAAGACGAAAATATAAAAAATGAATTCGTAAGCGCATGCGTAGCGCACGCAAAGGCAAGTAAGGAAGACGAAGGCAATTTGTATTTTAACGCCGTTGTCTATAAACAAAAAAATGCCGTAAAGGTTGTTTTTGAAGAGTTGTGGGAAAGCAAAGATGACTGCATCAAGCATCTTAGCGCATCCAAAGAGCGCCCCCATATTGCTATAATAAACAAGTATCGCGACTACAAAGAAACGCTCAAAGAATTCGAAGTAGAGGAGTAAATATGTTAAATAGTAAACAACGCAGTTATCTCAAAGCGCTAGGCAGTAACCTAGACCCCATTTTTCAAGTAGGCAAAGGCGGAGTAACGGAAGTTATGGCAAGCGAAATCAGAAAGGCGCTTGAAGCAAGGGAATTAGTAAAAATAACCGTACTACGCAATTCTGACTATGATGCGAAGCTAGCATTACAAGAGCTAGCCGAGTTAACCAACGCAGAGCCCGTATGCGCCATAGGTAGCAAGTGCATTCTCTATAAGAGAAACCACAAAGAGCCAAAAATCATTTTGCCTAGATAATTATGGAAGAAAACAAAGAAACGAAAGTAACCACTACACCCATCAAAAAGACTCCCACCAAGGAAGAGCTTGCCAAAAAGCGCGCCAAGGAAAGAGCGCTAGCGGAAGCGAAACGCAAGTATTTCGAGTTTTATGATGATGTGAAGCATGATGGGGCTAAAGAATGGTAGGGTAAAAACACGCTATTTTGGCGACCTACTTCACAAACTAAAAAATCTCCACTCAGTCATTTACGCCCAAGTAAACTCCTGTCGTGGAGATTTTTTGTTTGCTTGTATCTCATCCAAACTAGCGTGTTTTTAAGTGCGTGGGTAATTGCCGTAGAGAAAATCACCACGCATTTTAGTGAACAATATAAAAAAGAGCCTATTGTTTAGGCTCTTTTTTTGATGGTAAATTTTTTGTTACGCAAACTCTCTATCAAGGGTTAGTACGAAAAAGTATTGTTGCTCATCGTTTTCGTATTCCTTTGCCATTGCGTCTTGGACTTCTTTTAGGGAAAGTTTCTTTTCATAAGGTACAACCACGTCAAAAAGGATATTAGTGTGAGTGTCGCCTTTTACTATTCTAAAGTCGTGTAGGTGGAGTGATTCATCAAGCGAGTTTATTGCTTTTATCGCGCGGATTTTATGCTCTTCTACTTCGGGATTATCCGTTTCTATGGGGTCCATATGTATAGAAAGATGTATTCCATAGTCTAAAAATTCACGCTCTACGTTGTCTATTACGTCGTGGCAAGCAATAAAGTCATCGCTCGCATCTACTTCTGCGTGTACCGTAACGAAAGCCGTCTTGCCGTATTGGTGTATTACAAGGTCGTGTATTCCCAAAATCTTTTGGTGAGCAAGTATTCTCTTTCTTACTTCCAAAGTAAATTCTTTGTCCGCTTTTTCACCTAGCAAAGGGCTAATGATTTCTTTGAACATTATCAAAGCGGAAATTACTATGAAGATTGAAACCGCAAGGCCCATATAGCCGTCTATGTTTACGCCCGTAGTACCTATTACTATGGTAGAAATTAAAACCGCGGTGGTAGAAATGCTATCGTTTCTTGCATCTGCCGAACTTGCGATTAGGGAGTCAGAGTCAATTTTTTTGCCATAAGTCCTAAGGAAGAGCATTAAGCCTAACTTGCCGATTATACCTATTGCAAGTACGATATAGGTTGCTACGTTTACGGTTATTACTTCCGGAGTAATAATTTTTTCTATGGAAGATTTGCCTAGTAGCACGCCTACTGCTAGTACGATAATAGCAATTAGTAGGGCGCATATTTGTTCAATTCTTTCGTGGCCAAAGGGATGCTCTTCGTCGGCGGGACGAGCGCTCAACTTAAAGCCTATTACGGTAACTATGTTGCTGGATGCGTCGGCAAGGTTGTTTACTGCATCTGCAACGATGGTTATGGAGCCTGCTATCAAGCCGACTGCTATCTTGCTTGCAAAAAGCACTATGTTTACTATAATGCCTACGAGTCCGGCTTTAACGCCGTGTTTCACGTCTTCTTTCTTGTCTCTAAACATATTATTTTTCTAACTCCTTTGGAATAGGGGTGCGGTTTGCTATTAGTTGTTCTTCCAGGCCAATAAAGACCTCGGGATGTAATTCATTAAAGTATGGAGTATCTACGCAAGAGCCGTCTGCGCTAATGGTAAATTCCGTATGTCCATCGGTATAAAGCAACTCCGGCATAGCTTGTTTTAGCGCAAGAAAACCTATTTGACTGCGAGAGTGGTATGACCCAAAAGAAGAAGATTGACTATACATTAGATTTATACCTTCATACATAACCGAATAATTGTTGACGTGATCGTGTCCGCAAACAACGGTCTTAGTAGAGCCTACTTTCTTTATCAAATCGAACATGCCCGAATTATAGTTGGAAGGACAACTTGTTTCTACGTGATAACCATATATAAAATCATCTTGATTGACGTAGTGGTACTCATATAAAGGTATATGCATAAATAAAGTAGACTCCGGCATAACTCCGCCGTTATCTTCCTTTATGCTATTCAAAGTGCTTTCGTACCACTCCATTTGGTCGGGCTTTATGCAATCGTATCCGGACATATAGGGGATGTCAAAAAGTTTACATACTTCTTTATCCATATGGCCTGCTCCGCTATCCATAAAGACCAGCGTTTGACTAACGCCCGTTGAGTGCATAACGTTAATCATATAGTTGCCTTCACTATAAATAGTATTGGGGCCTTCTTTCGTTACGGAATAGGGTTTGTTAGCATAATAGCGTATTAGTTCTTCTCTAGTGGGACCATCGATAGGTTCGGCATCGTGGTTGCCTAGTACTACCGCCCAATAAGTCTTGTTTTCTTCAAAGATTTTTGCAAGAGTGTCAATACCCGCAAACGGGGTAGAGCCAAGACATACGTCGCCTGTAATGACTACTAAATCAGGATGTTTTTCCTTTATAATCCTATCTATTATGGTAAGAGAAATGATGTCGCTCGGTTCCGTTCCGTCCCCTAGGTGCGTGTCGCTAAAAGAAAGAAGGGTAAACGGCTCGTCGGCAATTTTGCCGTCGTTGTATTTTTTGACGAAGTAGGGAACTTTGCCGTCTTCTTCTACGTAGTAAAGAGTGGTTTCTCTATTGCCTACAAAACCAAGTTGCACGCTACCTACCGCAATGGTAGTAGCAAGAAATACAGCAACTAGCAATACGACGATTACTTTTCTCATATCTATTTCCTTTTCGGCGGTGCGCCGAGATAACGGTAGAGTTTGCACTCTAATTCCGAGTTATATAATTTTCTCGTTTTATCGGATTTTGCGCCGAAACAACGTTCAAAATTGCCGTAAGAAGTTATGACGTAAGCGCTCCATTCGTCAAGCGAGCGGTAGACTTTTCCGAAGTCCGCATATAGCGTTTTTAGTTCATTTTCTTTTAGTAGTCTTTCGCCGTACGGTGGATTGGTTACTATTACACCATGGCTAAAACGGGAACTCAAAGAGCGCATATCGGCTACCTGAAGGTGTATTTTATCGGCAACACCTGCGTTTCTTGCGTGTTTTAGCGCAAGAGAGATTGCATCTTTATTTATATCGAATCCGCTTATTCTTAATTCGCGATTGGGAATTATTAAATCTCTAGCTTCATCCTTTACGGAAGAGAGTACTTCCGGCGCTTTAATAAAATTCTCAAAAGCAAAGTTTCTATTGAGTCCCGGCGCCGTATTCGTTCCTATTAGCGCTGCTTCTATTGGGAGCGTACCGCTACCACAAAATGGGTCTACAAACGGGCGATCCCACTTCCAAACGGAAAGCAAAATTATAGCGCTTGCCAGCGTTTCTCTCAAAGGCGCTTCTCCAACGTAGGTGCGGTATCCACGCTTGTGTAGAGCAGAGCCCGAAGTGTCAAGGCAAACGAGTACTTCATCTTCGTTTATTACAACTTCCAAAGTGTATGTGCCACCGCTTTCAAAAAGATTTCCCATAGCGGTAACTATGGCTTTTTTGGTTATCTTTTGTATGCTTGAAAGCGCAAAAAGTTTACTCTTAAAGGACTTTGCATTTACTATGACTTTTGCGTTTTTAGGGATAATATGAGTCCAAGGAATACTTTTTATTCCGTCAAAAAGTTCGTCGAAAGTTTCGGCGTGGAATCGCGCTATATTTATGAAAACTCTATTAGCCGTCCTAAGCATAACGTTGGCTCTTGCCACGTCACGATATTCGCCGTCAAAAGCAATACGGCCGTATACGGCTCCGCCCGGAGCGTAGCCCAAAGACTCAAGCTCACGCTTGGTAACCGCTTCTATACCGCTTGCGCTCGTTACGGAGAGTTCTAGTTTTCCATCAAAAAATCCCATAAGAAAAGTATATCATAAAGGTGGTTGGTTTTCAAGTTTAGAGCGATATTTTGCGTAAAGTGACGAAATAAGTAGGTATATCACGCGCTCTCGCGGTAAATAAGTGGTTAAAACTGGAAAATTGGGTATTGACGAACTACTTTTTTGGTATTATAATTTTATTATAAAAAAAATTCCCAAAAAGGAGAAATTATAATGAGAAAAGCATTTATTTGCCCCACTAAGTACGTTCAAGGTGAAGACGAACTCCTAAACCTTGGTTATTTTGTAAAGACCTTTGGTAAAAAGGCTTTGCTAATCGCTGATAACTTTGCTAAAAAATTGGTAGCAGACAAGTTGGAAGCAACCCAAAAGAAATATGGCGTTGAACTAATCGCCGTTGATTTTGGTGGCGAATGTTCTCGCGAAGAAGTTGCAAGATTGCAAGCAATCGCAAAAGCAAACAAATGCGCTTGTACTATCGGCCTAGGTGGCGGTAAAGCAATAGATACTTCCAAGTGTGTAGCAGCAGGCTCCAACCTAATTATCTGCCCCACCATCGCAGCAACCGATGCCCCCACTTCTCACAGCGCAGTTCTCTACACTCCCGACCATCACTTTGACGACTATGCATATTTCCGTCAAAGCCCCAGCGTAGTTCTTATCGATACTACCGTTATCGCTAACGCTCCCGCTCGTTTCCTAATCAGCGGTATGGGTGACGCTCTTGCAACTTTCTTTGAAGCACGCGCAAACGTTCAAAGCTATGCAAACGTAAACGCAGGTCTACCTTGTGGCGCAAACCGCGCAAAGGGTACTCTTCTTGCAGGCGGAACCATGGCAGCATACGCAATGGCTCAACTTTGCTACAAAACTCTTCTTTCTGATGGCGCAAAGGCAGTTGCAGCTTGTGAAAACAACGTTGTAACCACCGCTCTTGAAAACATCATCGAAACCAACATTCTTCTTTCCGGTCTCGGTTTTGAAAGCGCAGGTCTAGCAGCAGCTCACGCTATCCACGATGGTTTGACTCTTCTACCTTCCCACACCAAGTACTATCACGGCGAAATGGTTGCATTCGGAACTCTATGCCAACTCGTACTTGAAAACTCTCCCGAAGAAGAACTCTACGAAGTTCTCGACTTCTGCCTAACCGTTGGTCTACCCGTTTGCTTAAAGGATATCGGCACCGATTCTATCGACGACGAAATGCTCATGGCTATTGCAGAAAAGACCTGCATACCGGACGAATCCGTTCACAACATGCCCTTCCCCGTAACCCCCGCTATGGTTGCAGCTGCTATTAAGACTGCAGACAAGATTGGTTACGACTACAAATACGGCTGTGACTGTGGTTGCGATTGCTAATATCAAATACTAAAAATCGTTTATGCCGATGGGGAAACCTATCGGCATAAATATTCTTTTGGAGGTAAATATATGAAGAAAATAATGAATACTGCGGAAAGTTTCGTGTACGATATGTGTCACGGCCTAGCCAAAGCTCATCCCGAACTCGAATTCGTAGAAAAATATAAAGTTGTTAAAAAGAAAGCTATCGATAAGAATAAGGTAACTCTTATCTCCGGCGGTGGCTCAGGTCACGAACCGGCGCACGCAGGTTTCGTAGGAAAGGGTATGCTTGACTGCGCAGTATGCGGTGACGTATTTGCATCTCCTTCTCAAATCCAAGTTTATAACGCTCTTAAGCTTACCGCATCCAAGAAAGGTACCCTTATGATTGTTAAGAACTATTCCGGCGACTGCATGAACTTTAACAACGCTGCAGCGCTCGCAAAGGAAGACGGCGTAGAAGTTGACGCTGTATACGTAAACGATGATATCGCAGTTAAAGACTCCCTTTATACCGTTGGCCGTCGTGGTGTTGCAGGTACCGTATTCGTACACAAGATTGCAGGCGCAAAGGCAGAACAAGGTGGCTCTCTACAAGAAGTTAAAGCCGTTGCTCAAAAGGTTATCGATAACGTAAGAAGCTTTGGTTTTGCTCTAACTTCATGTACCGTTCCCGCAGCAGGTAGCCCCACCTTTGAAATCGGTGATGATGAAATGGAATTCGGCGTAGGCATCCACGGTGAACCCGGAAGAAAGAGAGAAAAACTACAATCTTCTAAGGCTCTCGCAGAAAGAATTATCCCCGACCTTATTGAAGACCTTGGCCTTAAAGCAGGCGAAGAAATCGCTCTTCTCATCAATGGTTTTGGCGGCTCACCCCTTCAAGAACTCTATCTCTTCAATAACGACGTAAGCAACGAACTAGAAGCTAAGGGTATCAATATCTATAAGACCATGGTAGGTAACTACATGACTTCTATCGATATGGCAGGCGCAAGCGTAACTCTCCTACGTCTTGATGCAGAACTCAAAGGCCTTCTTGATTACGCAGTATCTACTCCCGCAATCACTTGGGGCGCAGTAGACGCAGAAGCTCTTGCTTGCAAGGAAGCTGTTCAAGCTCTTGCTAAAGCTCTTAACATCACTCCCGGAGTTTTTGCTCCTAAGGCAGTAGAAGAAGATGCAGTTCAAGAAGAAGTTGCAGAAGAAGAAAACGCAGTATGCGAATTTGCAGGTGAAGCTGTTATAGGCGAAAAAATCAATACCGCAGGTATGGGTAAAATCGTAGAAACCATGGCTGATATCATCATCGAAAACGAAGTTGCTTTCTGTAAAGCAGACCGTTGTGGCGATGGCGACTTTGGTATGAGTATCGCAAAGGGCTTTAAGCAATTAAAGGCAGATTGGGCTACCAGAAAGAAAGGTAACGTAGGCGAATTCCTAGTTTCCTGTTCCGAAATCATCATGGAATATTGTGGTGGAGCAAGTGGTCCTATTTGGGGAAGCGCATTCCGTTGGGCAGGTAAGACCGCTCTTGGCAAAGACGAAGTTGATCTCCAAGGTCTAGCAGATATTCTCCAAGCAGCAGTTAAGGGCGTACAAGATACCGGTGAAAAGAGCTTTGGTCACGGCGCAGTAGTAGGCGACAAGACTCTAATAGACGCTCTTGTTCCCGCAGCAGATAGCTTGTCCGCAAGCGCAGTTGCAGGCGAAAAGCTCCTTGATGCTATGGTAAAAGCAGCGGCAGCCGCAGTAGAAGGCGCAGATAAGACCAAGTACATCCAAGCTAAACTAGGACGCGCAGGCGTAACCGATAGTATGAACTATCCCGATGCAGGCGCATATGGCCTAGGTGTAATATTCACCGAACTCTGCAAGAGAATCTAAAAACACGTTATTTTAGCGAAATAACTTATTAAAAAAGACCCCGTAAGGCACATCTTTCGGGGTCTTGATTTTTTAAATTTTTATTTTTAGGTCAAAAAAATAGCACCGATTTCTCGGTGCTTATTCTATATTAAATTAACGGATTAGTTTTCACTGAGCTTCTTGTAACCTTCGTAACGAGCCTTTGCTTCTTGTTCGTTTACTTCGTAAAGCTTTTCTGCAACAGCGGGGAACATCTTCTTCAAGGATGCATAACGGGTTTCGCCTGCTAGGAATGCCTTGTAGTCGCCGGTAGGTTCTTTGCTATCGAGAGTGAAGGGGTTCTTACCTTGGTCAGCAAGATCGGGATTGAATCTGTAAAGTTGCCAGTAACCGCAATCAACAGCCTTCTTCATTTCACCCATGGGGTTGGACATGTTTACGCCGTGGTTGATGCAGGTTGCATAAGCGATGATGAGAGAAGGTCCTTTGTAAGCTTCTGCTTCTTTGATAGCCTTAAGGAGTTGGTTGGGGTTTGCGCCCATTGCTACTTGAGCAACGTATACGTAACCATAGCTCATAGCCATCATACCAAGGTCTTTCTTCTTTACTCTCTTACCGCTTGCAGCGAACTTAGCGATAGAGCCGGTAGGAGTGGACTTACTTGCTTGACCACCGGTGTTGGAGTAAACTTCGGTATCAAGAACGAGAACGTTAACGTCTTCGCCACTTGCTAGAACGTGGTCAAGACCGCCGTAACCGATATCATATGCCCAGCCGTCGCCACCGAAAATCCATACGCTCTTCTTTACTAGGCAGTCAAGATTTGACTTGATGTAGAAGAGACAATCACAGGTTTCGTTTGCAAGAGCAGCCTTAACCTTGTCGCTTGCTACTACGCTTGCGTCAGAGTCGTCTTTGTTTGCAATCCATTCTTCGAATGCAGCAATGGTTTCAGCAGAAACGCAATTGCATTCGATAGCTTTCTTCATATCAGCTTCGATCTTTTCGCGTCTTGCGGAAACTGCAAGTTGCATACCATAACCGAATTCAGCGTTGTCTTCGAACAAGCTGTTTGCCCATGCGGGACCGTGACCCTTATCGTTGGTGGTGTAGGGGCAGGTGGGAGCAGGACCGCCGTAGATGGAAGAACAACCGGTTGCGTTAGCAACTATCATTCTGACACCGAATAGTTGGGTGCTGAGTTTAACGTAAGGAGTTTCGCCACAGCCTGCGCAAGCGCCACTGAACTCGAATAGGGGCTTAGCGAATTGGCTACCCTTAACGGTGTTGGTGTTGTAAACTTTGTCTGCTTCGGGAAGGTTGAAAGCAAATTCTGCGTTAACAGCATCAAGAGCGATTGCTTCTGCGATAGGTCTCATTTCTAGAGCCTTGGTCTTAGCGATACATGCGTTTACGCAAGAACCGCAACCGGTACAATCGTAGGGAGAAACTTGGATTCTGTACTTATATCCCTTGAATCCTACTGCATCCTTAACGTCAAAGCCAGCGGGAGCGCCTGCTAGTTGAGCTTCGGTAGCAAGAACGGGGCGGATAACTGCATGGGGACATACGTAAGAACATTGGTTACATTGAATACAGTTGTTGATGTTCCATACGGGAACTTTAACTGCGGTACCACGTTTTTCGAACTTGGTGGTGCCTACGGGAACGGAACCGTCTGCGTTGAAAGCGGAAACGGGGAGCTTGTCGCCTTCTTGCTTTAGGATGGGGTTAACAACTTCGCGGAAGTACTTATCGTCAGCGGGTTCAATCATAGCTGCGCCGTCGGTGCAAGTTGCCCAAGATTCGGGATACTTAACTTCCTTTAGGCCAGCGATAGCGCCGTCAACACAAGCATAGTTCATGTTAACAACAGCGTCGCCCTTCTTTCCGTAGGTCTTCTTGATAGCTTCTTTCATGTATTTTTCTGCATCAGCATAGGGGATAACTTCTGCGAGCTTGAAGAATGCAGCTTGCATAACGGTGTTAAGACCTCTAGTTGCGCCGATAGCG